>JANMCS010000315.1:0-8362 GCA_031361405.1 Betaproteobacteria bacterium | reverse complement strand
CTCGCCCTTTACGACGTTGGTGGTGCAATCGGTCAGCACCTGGAAGCTGCCGTACCACTTCGACACGTCTTTCATTTCGATCATCGGCATAGTGCGGTCCTGGTTTAGTTGGCGCAACAAACGTCAGCGAATGATGGCGATCTTGTGCTGCAGGCGCTTGACCACCTGGGACAGCCCGAAGCTGATCAGGAAGTAGACCAGCGCCGCGAAAATGTACATTTCGACCAGGCGGCCGTCGCGCTGCGCCACCTTGGAGGCGGCGCCGAGGAAGTCGGTGATCGACAGCACGTACACGAGCGACGTGTCCTGGAACAGGATGATGGTCTGCGTGAGCAGGATGGGCACCATGTTGCGAAACGCCTGCGGCAGCACCACGTTGGACATGGTCTGCCAGTAGTTGAGGCCGATCGCATAGCCGGCCCACACCTGGCCGCGCGAGATGGACTGGATGCCCGCCCGCATGATTTCGGAGTAGTACGCGGCCTCGAACAACGTGAAGGTGATCACCGACGATGCAAACGCCCCCACCTTGATGGGCGTGTCGGAGCCGATGATCCACGCCCCGATGTACGGCACGAGGAAGTAGAACCAGAAGATCACCAGCAGCAGCGGAATCGAACGCATCAGGTTGACATAGCCGGTGGCCGGCAGCGACAACCATTTGTGCGACGACAGCCGCATCATGGCCAGCAACGTACCGAGGATGATGCCGCCCAACGCGGCCAGCCCCGTCAGCGTGAGCGTGAAGGTCATCCCCTCGCGGAAGAGGTAACAAATCGAACGCTGGATGACATTGAAGTCAAAATCGATCATGGTCAGTGCCCCCCGCCGCCGACCGCCGCGGGCCCGATGAAGCCGGGCACGGCCACCGATTTTTCAAGCCAGCGCATGAACGTGACCACGCACATGTTCACCGCGATGTAGATCAGCGTGGCGGCGGTGAAGGCCTCGAACACCTGGAACGTGAACTCCTGCAGCGACCGCGCCGCAGCGGTGAGCTCAAGCAGGCCGATGGTGAGTGCGACGGAGGTGTTCTTGATGAGGTTCATCGTCTCCGACGTGAGCGGCGGCAGGATCACGCGGTAGGCCATCGGCAGCAGCACGTAGCGATACGTCTGCGGCAGCGTGAGCCCGAGGGCAGTGCCCGCCATCAACTGGCCGCGCGACAACGACTGGATGCCTGCCTTCACCTGCTCGCTCACGCGCGCTGCGGTGAAGAGGCCGAGCCCGAGCACGGCCGGGACAAACGATGCCCACGGTGGGGACATCTGCTTGATCGAATTGCCAATGGCGTTGGGCAGCAACTCGGGCAACACAAAAAACCAGAGGAACAACTGCACCAGCAACGGGATGTTGCGGAAGATCTCGACGTAGGCATTGCCGAAGCGCACCGCCCATTTGTGCGGTGTGGTGCGCACGACGCCGAGAATGGATCCCAGCACGAACGCGATGATGCCTGCACACAGGGCCGCCGCCAGCGACCACAGGACGCCGTAGAACAGCGTCATCCCCCAGGTGCCGGTGCCGTCGGCCGCCATGTCCCAGAAGATCTTCCAGTTCCAGTTGTAGTTCACGCGTTCTCCCAAGCCCCGGAACTGTGGTTATGCGATGACTATAACAAACAAACGGCGTGTGGCGGATGGGGATTCGGACCCCGTCAAAGCAAAACGGGGAGCCGAAGCTCCCCGTTCATGTTGCCTGTCGCGGACGTTTGGCATCGCCTGCAACGATCGCGTTCGTGCGCGGCTTGCGCCTCGTCTACTTGTAGACGGCCGGATCGCCGCTGTCGGTCGGGTTGGCAAAGGCGCGCGCAAGTTGGGGCGACGGTGTCAGCGCGAGGTTGATGTCCTTCGGCGGAACCTTGCCCTGGAACCACTTCGCATAGATCGGCGCGATGGCGCCGCTCTTGTACAGCGTGGCCGTGGCATTGTCGACGACCTTCTTGAATGCCGGATCGTCCTTGCGCATCATGATGCCGTAGGGTTCGACCGAATATGCTTCCGCGCCCACCACGTAGGCATCGGGCGACTTCGATCCGGCGACGAGACTGGCCAGCAGGATGTCGTCCATGAAGAACGCCGACGCGCGCCCCGTTTCCACCATCAGGAACGATTCAGCGTGGTCCTTGCCGGTGAGGATATTCATGCCGAGGCCTTTGGCTGCGTTTTCCTCGGTCAGCCATTTGATGTTGGTGGTGCCTGCGGTGGAGACAACGGTCTTGCCTTTCAGGTCGGTCAGCGTCTTGATGTTGTCGGCCTTCTTGGCAACGAAGCGGTTGGCGGTCACGAAGTGCGTGTTGGTGAAGGCCACCTGCTTCTGCCGGTCGAGGCTGTTGGTGGTCGAGCCGCACTCGAGATCGATCGTGCCGTTGGCCATCAGCGGAATGCGCGTGGCCGAGGTCACCGGATTGAGGACGACCTTGATGCCCGGCGTCTTCAGTTCTGTCCGCACGGCGTCGACGATCTTCATGCAGATGTCCATCGCGTAGCCGATCACGGCCTGCTTGTCGTCGTAGTACGAGAACGGAATCGACGAATCGCGGTGGCCGATGGTGATCGTGCCCGACTCCTTGATCTTTTTCAGCGTGCCGGTAAGTTCCTGCGCCGAGGCGCCGAATGCAAACGTGGCGGCGACGAGCGCCAGGACCGTTTTGGGGTGCAACTTCATTGAAACCTCCAGTGGCGCGAAGGGTCGCGCGGCGGGCAGAAATCGGATGTCGGGGGTGAAGGGGCGGCGGGTGCCGCGCCTTGGTCATCAAACCGCAACCTTGGATGGTATCCAAGCCGAGGGGCACTTGTCCACCGGTCAGACCCGGACAGGCGCCGTCCCCGCGAGGCTACGGTGTCCCGCCCCTATAATCGTTCCCATGCTGACCACGCTTGCACCCATCCTGACCATTGCCGCGCTGCGTTCCCTCGAGACGGCGAACGCCGCAGCCGGCCTGATGGAGCGGGCGGGACACGCCTGCGCGTTGCACGCCGAAAGGCTGCGGGGCGACCGCAGCGGCCCGATCGTGGTGTTGGCCGGACCCGGCAACAATGGCGGCGATGCCTTGGTCGCCGCGCGCTTGCTGCGGCAACGATTCGAGGACGTCGACGTGGTGTTGCCCGGCGACGCGGCACGTCTGCCCGCGGATGCCGCCGCAGCCTATCGAAGCTTCACCCGTGCGGGCGGGACCACCGTGGCCGCACCCGGTGCGCGGCGGCCGGCGCTGGTGCTTGACGGATTGTTCGGCGTGGGGCTCGCGCGCCCGCTCGAGGCGCCGTGGTCCACGTTGATTGCGTGGGCCAACGGTTGTGGCGCGCCCATCCTCAGTGTGGACCTACCCAGCGGCCTCGACGCATCCACCGGGCATGCCTTCGAGCCGGTGGTCCGGGCCCACACCACGCTGTCGTTCATCGCGCTGAAACCCGGCATGCTGACCGGCGATGGTCCCGATGCGTGCGGCACCATCGTCACCGATACGCTCGGCCTCGACGTGGCCACGCAGCCGCATGGCGCCTGTCTCGCATGGTCCGGCCTGGCGCCGCATCTTCCCGCCGTCCTGGCTCGGCGCACGCGCAACGTCAACAAGGGCACGTTCGGTACGCTGGGCATTCTGGGCGGCACCGAGGGCATGAGCGGCGCGCTGATCCTCGCCGGCCGCGCGGCATTGCGCACCGGCGCGGGCAAGGTCTGGCTGGGGTTCCTGATGCCCAATCCACCCAAGCTCGATACCGGCATGCCCGAACTCATGCTGCGGCATGCGGGCGTGGTGCTCGATGCCAGCCCCGATGCGCTGGTCATCGGCCCCGGCCTTGGCACCAGCGAAGCCGCACGGTCGCTGCTGACACGCGCGCTGTCGCTGCCGATTCCCATCGCACTCGATGCCGATGCGTTGAACATCCTGGCGCGCGATGTCACGCTGCAGGCGCTGGTGGCACAGCGTGCGGCGCCCACGCTTGCCACGCCGCATCCGGGCGAGGCCGCGCGCCTGCTCGGCATCAGCACCGACGCTGTGCAGCGCGACCGGATGGCCGCGGCGCACGAAGTGGCGCAACGGCTGCAAGCCAGCATCGTGCTGAAAGGCGTGGGCAGCGTGATTGTCCATCGCGATGCCGCCTGGGCGATCAATACCAGCGGCGGACCGGCCTTGGCGACCCCTGGCAGCGGCGACGTGCTGTGCGGATTCCTGGGCGCCCTGCTGGCGCAGCGCATTCCCGCCACGGACGCGCTGCCGCTTGCCGTGTGCCTGCATGGCGCGGCCGCCGATCATCTCGTGGCCCACGGCATCGGCCCGCTCGGCCTCACCGCGTCGGAATTGCCCGACGCCGCACGCGCGCTGCTGAATGCGGCAACGCGCGGCGGCTGACGCGCGGCTCAGGGCAGGAGGACGGTTGCCCCGGTCGTTGCGCGCGATTCCAGCGCCTGGTGTGCCTGCGCCACGTCCTTCAGCGCAAAGGTCTGCCGCGCTTCGGATTTGATCTTGCCGGCCAGCACCAGCCCGAACATCTCGTCGGCCATTGCGTTGAGGCTGGCGCGCGACGCCGCATACGTGAAGAGCGTGGGCCGCGTGGCGAAGAGCGACCCCTTCTGCGCGAGCACGCCGATGTTGAACGCCGCGATCGGGCCGGAGGCCGCGCCGAAGCTCACGAACATGCCGAGCGGCGACAGGCAATCGAGCGACTTCGGAAACGTGTCCTTGCCGATCGAGTCGTACACGACCGGCACGCCCTTGCCACCGGTGATTTCCTGCGTGCGCGCGACGAAGTCCTCGCGCGTGTAGACGATCGTGTGGGCGCAGCCGTTGGCCTTGGCAACGTCGGCCTTGGCATCGGAGCCGACCGTACCGATCATCGTGACACCAAGCGCGCGCGCCCACTGGCAGGCGATGAGGCCCACGCCGCCGGCCGCCGCGTGAAACAGGATCGTCTCGCCGCCCTTCAATCGAAACGTCTGCCGGAGCAGGTATTGAACGGTGAGCCCCTTCAGCATCAGCGTGGCCGCGGTCACGTCGTCGATGCCGTCCGGAATCTTGACCATGCGATCCGCCGGCACGATGCGTTCGCTGGCATAGCCACCCATCAATCCGGTATACGCGACCTGTTCGCCCACGCGCAGGTAATCGACGCCGGCGCCGACGGCGTCGACGACCCCGGCCGCCTCCTGGCCGAGGCCGGACGGCAACGTCAGCGGATACAGGCCGCTGCGATGATAGGTGTCGATATAGTTGAGTCCGATCGCCGTCTGGCGAATGCGTATCTCGCCGGGGCCTGGCGCGCCGACGGCTACGTCCTCGGCCACCATGACCTCGGGACCGCCGTGGGCGTGAATGCGGATTGCGTATGCCATGTCATGTCCTCATTGAAAGATGTTCAGGAAGCCAGGGTGCGAACGGTGGCGAAGCCGGCGGCTGTCAACAGCAGTGAGCCGACGAGATGCGTTGCGGCCAGCAGCAGTCCGGACGCATAGTCGCCGCGCGCGAGCAACGCCGTGACCTCAGCCGAAAAACTTGAAAATGTCGTGAGTCCACCCAGGAAACCGGTGATGATGAAGAGTCGCCATTCCGGCGTCAGGTCGGGCCGTGCGAGGATCATTGCGACCGCGACGCCGATCAGGTAACCGCCGACCAGATTGGCGGCAAGCGTGCCCAACGGAAAATGCGGGAGCCGCGGATTGAGCCACGCGGCCAATCCCCAGCGCAGCCACGCGCCCAGCGCCGCACCGATGCCCACTGCGGCAAATTGGGAAACCATGTCAGCAGTGTAACGCGGCGCGGCGCGACCTTGCGTCCACCATGTTCGCGACCCGTCCCCGCGGCGACTGTAGGCGTGGCTGTAGGCGTGGCTGTAGGCGAGGCTTCAGCCTCGCATGTTGCGCACCCGACAATCCATCAACGGATGAACTGGTCGGCATAGTCGGCGCCGAGCCCGCATGCGGCGTAGTGCGCGCGGCACATGTCGATCTTGGTCCAGACGTCCTCGTAGCCGGTTTGCCGGCCCTGCTCGTCGAGATAGATCATCGCGCCGCTGATGTTGAAGAAGGTGATCATCTCCGTGCAATCGACATCACGGTGAGCGTATGGATCTCGCCCGGCGGCTCGTAGACGAAACTGCCCTCCTCTGCGGTCCACGCGTGCTCGAGATATTTCCAGCGACCCTTGAGCACATAGCCGACCACGACCATCGGGTGCCGGTGCCGCGACAACACGCCGCTCTTGCGCACGCGCAGCAGGTTGCACCAGCCGCCCGCCACCGTGTTGAGCAGCAACGGCCGGAACCAGACGTCCGGCGCCTGCGGCACCCAGACTCGCTCGTCGGCGGGAATGGCGCCCACGGCAATCTCCGGCACGATACCCCGGGTGGGCAGGATCAGTGGCGCGTTCATTGCGTGGACGCCTTCCAGGCGTGCGCCAGCGCGGCGATCTCAACATCGGGATCGATGGCCTTGGGAAAACCCCGGTGCGCCCGCCGGTACCAGTAGCGCGCGTTGCCAAGGTCGCCCTCGACAATGTGCACGATGCCGTGCGCCCAGCAACCCAGTTCGGAATCGTCGGCCTGCACGATCGCGTGCGCCTTTTCCCAGTCACCCTTCTTCAGATGCCGAACCGCGGTACCGATGGTCATGGCCGTCTCCTACGTGATCATGTAACCGCCGTCGACCGGCATCACGATACCCGTGATGAACCGCGCGGCGGGCGAACAAAGAAATACGGCGGCGCCGGCAATATCGTCCGGCTGCGCCCAACGGCCCAGTGGCGTGCGCGCCAGGATGGCGGCGCTGCGCTGCGCGTCGTCCTGCAGTGCCTGCGTGAGGGGTGTTGCCACCCAACCCGGCGCCAGCGCGTTCACGCGGATGCGGTCGGGCGCATACGCGATGGCAAGAGACTTGGTCAGCTGCGCCACGCCGCCCTTGCTGGACGCGTACCCGGGCACCAGGCCGCCGCCGAAGAACGACAATACCGAGGCCGTGTTGACGATCGCCCCCTGGGCGCGCTTCAGCTTCTCGCGCGCCAGCGAACACGTGCGCATCGTGCCGGTCAGGTTGATCGCCAGCACTTCCTCGAAGATGCGCACGTCGTGCTCCGCGCCGCGGCGGACGATGCCCGCGCAATTGACCAGCACATCGAGCCGCGGCAGGTTGTCGATCACCTGGGCCACGGCGCCCTCGTCGCGGACATCGAGCGCGATCGCATCGCGGCCGCGAAAATCGGCGGCCGCGCGCGTCGCGGCGCATTCAGCCGGCGTGGCCCCGGTCACGGTGACGACGGCACCCAGCTCCGCGAAGGCTGCGGCGATGCCGGCGCCGATGCCGGTGGTCCCGCCCACCACCAGCACCACGTTGCCGGTGTAGAGATCGGGAACAAACGTGGCGGCGCTCATGGCGGTGCGTCCTCGCGGTGGTTGTTCAAGCCGCGGCCGCAGCCACGGCGAGCATCCGCTCGACATCCTGCGGTCGCGGCAACGGCGCCACTGCGCCGAAGCCGGTCGTGGCCAGCGCGGCCGCCGCGTTGGCGTAGCGCGCGGCGGCAAACGGATTGTCACCGGCCAGAAGGCGCGCGGCAAACGCGCCATCGAAACAATCGCCGGCACCCGTGGCATCGACCGGCGTCACGCGGTGCGCGGCAAGGGTTTCGATGCGCTTGCCGTCCGAGACCATACAGCCGCTCGCGCCGCGCTTCAGCACCACGCCCGGGGCGCCGGCCCGATGGCAGGCGTCGACCACCGCTTCGGGCGAGGCGTCGGGAAAAAGCAGCGTGGCGTCGTCCTGGCTGGGCAGGCACCAGTCGCACATGCGCAGTGTCGCCGTGATCACGGCGCGCGCCCGCGGCAGCGACCAGAGCTTGAGGCGCAGGTTGGGATCGTAGGTGACGAGCGCGCCCTGGCCGCGCGCGCGTTCCATCGCGGCGAACACCGCGTCGCAGGCACTGGCGGAAATCGCCTGGCTGATACCCGAGGCGTGCACGAGGCGCGCGCCGCGCAGCACCGCGTCCGGAAGATTGGACGGCTGCATCCGGCTCGCCGCCGATCCCGCGCGCAGATACGAAAACGCGTGGCCCGTGGTCCCGTGCGTGACGAAATAGACGCCGGTGGCGGCATCGGCGTCGATGGCCACGCCCGAGGCATCGACGCCCTCGCGCGCCCACAGGTCGAGCAACAGCCGGCCGAACGCGTCGTCTCCAAGGCGGGTGACGTAACCGACCCGTGCGCCCAATCGCGCCGCGGCGATGGCCATGTTCGATGTATCGCCGCCGAACCCCTGCAGAAAAGTGGCGGCATCGGTCGAGCGCGCCTGGTTGAATTCGATCATCGGCTCGCCGATGGCGACGATGTCCGCAGGGTTGGCAATCAATGCATTCACGACGACACATCCACGCTCAGCG
>JANMCS010000305.1:0-23644 GCA_031361405.1 Betaproteobacteria bacterium | reverse complement strand
GTGATCGGCACGCTTGCGCGCGGTGCGGCGCGGGCCGGCATCGACACCATGATTTCATCCGGCGACAAGGACCTGACGCAACTCGTGACGCCGCAGATCACGATGGTCAACACGATGAGCAACGAGACGTTTGACGAAGCCGGCGTCAAGGCCAAGTTCGACGTGCGCCCCGACCAGATCCTCGACCTGCTTACGCTGACTGGCGACAACGTCGACAACGTGCCGGGCGTGGCCAAGGTCGGGCCGAAGACGGCGGCCAGGTGGCTCGCGCAATACGACACGCTCGACAACGTGGTCGCGCACGCGGAGGAAATCCCCGGGGTCGTGGGCGCCAACCTGCGCGCGGCGCTGGAGTGGCTGCCGCAGGGCCGGCGCCTCCTCACCGTCAAGACCGATTGCGCGTTGCCGGTGATGGTCGAGGATTTAAAGATCGGTACGCCGGACAACGCGACGCTGAAAGCGCTGTACGAGCGCTTCGAATTCAAGAGCTGGTTGCGCGATGTCGGCGGCGCAGGCGTCGCGCCGGACGCAGCCGATGTGATTGCAAAAAAAGCCGCGAGCGATGCCGCAGGACGCCGCTGGGACGCAGCCGAGGATGCCCCGGGCCGCGCGATTCCAGCACCGCCCGCCACCATCCGCTATGAGTCGGTGCTGGACGAGGCCGCGCTGGCGCGTTGGCTCGCCGCCATCGACGGCGCCGAACTTGTCGCGTTCGATACCGAGACCACCAGCCTCGACCCGATGCAGGCGCGCATCGTCGGCGTATCGTTGGCAGTGACGCCGGGCCACGCGTGCTACATCCCGCTTGACCATCGCTATGCAGGCGTGCCCGCGCAACTTGACCGCGCCGCCACGCTGCAGCGGCTGGCGCCGTGGCTGGCCAATCCGGGGAAGAGAAAGCTCGGCCAGAACATGAAGTACGACCAGCATGCGCTGGCCAATGACGGCTTGGTGCTGCGCGGCGTCGCGCACGACACGCTGCTCGAGTCCTATGTGCTCGAATCGAGCAAGACGCATGACATGGACAGCCTCGCGCGGCGGCATCTCCATGTCACCACAATTTCCTACGACGACGTCACCGGCAAGGGTGCCAACCGCATACCGTTCGAGCAGGTGGCGCTCGACCGCGCCACCGACTACTCGGCGGAGGACGCCGACATCACGTTGCGGCTGCATCACGCGCTCCATCCCGCCATCGCCGCCGATCCCAAGCTCGACTACATCTACAGCCAGCTTGAAATGCCCGTCCGCGAGGTGCTGTTCCGGATGGAACGTAACGGTATCCTGATCGATTCGGCGCTGCTGGCGAAGCAAAGCCGCGAACTTGGCGAGCGCGTGGTGGCGCTCGAGCACCAGGCGCATCAGCTGGCGGGGCAGCCGTTCAACCTCGGGTCGCCGAAGCAGCTCGGCGAAATCCTGTTCCAGCGGATGCAGTTGCCGGTGGTCAAGAAAACCGCCACCGGGCAGCCGTCCACCGATGAGGAAGTGCTGCAGGAACTCGCCGCCAACTATCCGCTGCCCAAGGTGCTGCTGGAGCACCGGTCGGTGTCGAAGCTGAAATCGACCTACACCGACAAATTGCCGCTGATGGTGAATGCGCAAACAGGGCGCGTGCACACTACCTTTTCGCAGGCCACGGCCGTCACCGGTCGCCTGGCCTCGACCGATCCCAACCTGCAGAACATCCCGGTGCGCACGGCAGAGGGCCGCCGCATCCGGGAGGCCTTCATCGCGCCACCGGGACACGTGCTGGTGTCGGCCGACTATTCGCAGATCGAGTTGCGGATCATGGCGCACCTGTCGGAGGATCCGGCGCTGCTGCGCGCCTTCCACGAAGGGCGCGACATCCATCGCGCCACGGCGGGCGAAATTTTCGGCGTGCCACCGGAGGATGTCACCGTTGACCAGCGGCGCTACATCAAGGCGGTGAACTTCGGCCTGATCTACGGGATGGGCGCATTCGGACTGGCGCAGCAACTGGGCATCGAGCGCGGTGCCGCGCAGCAGTTCATCGACAAATACTTCGCGCGCTATCCGGGCGTGGCGCAATACATGCAACGCACGCGCGAGGTCGCGCGCGAGCAGGGCTTTGTGGAGACCGTGTTCGGACGCCGGCTGTGGCTGCCCGACATCAAGGGTGGCAGCGGACCGCGGCGCGCGGGCGCCGAGCGCGCAGCCATCAACGCGCCGATGCAGGGCACCGCTGCCGACCTGATCAAGCTCGCGATGATTGCCGTGCAAGGCTGGCTGGACCGCGAACAACTGGCCACGCGCCTGCTGCTGCAGGTCCACGACGAACTGGTGCTCGAGGTTCCCGACAGCGAAGTCGCGCGCGTGCAGCGCGAGCTACCCGTGCTGATGACCGGCGTGGCGCAGCTACGCGTGCCGCTGGTGGTGGATGTCGGTACCGGCGTGAACTGGGACCAGGCGCACTGAGTCCGCAGTCCGCAGTCCGCAGTTCGGAGTCCGCAGTTCGGAGTCCGCAGTCCGCAGTCAGCGATAGGCGGGATTGCCGAGGTCGCCGGCGTTGGCTGCGGCAAACGTATCCGCATAACCGGCATAGGTGGAACCGAAGACAATCGGTCCGACGACGAGCGCCAACAGCGCCAGGATCAGCAGGGCCAGGATGGCCACGCCGATCATGCCGACGATGCCGCTGCCCGCGAAGAGTGACATGCCGAACATGAGGGCCGCCATGCCGATGACGACAATGACGACAATCCCGACCGCGAGCGCAATCAACCCGTAGACGAGAAACGGCAGCCAGTTGCGCCACGTGGCGACAAAGCTGGTCTTCATCGCGTCGATGGGCTTCGCGCCGTGCAGCACCACCAGCGCCGGGGCAAACCAGTTGAGCGCGCCCATCACCGCGCCGATGACCAGGGCGGCCAGCGTCGTGAACAAGCCGGTGACGCCGATCGCGCCCACGGAGCGCGACATCATCGCCATCGGATCGGCGCTGCCGTGGCGCATCAATTCCATGAAGTTGCCGCCACCGAAGATGCCGCCGGCCACCACGGCCGCCAGCAGCAGCGTGAGGGCGATATCGACCGCGCCGATGATGAGCAACGGGACAAAGTACGTGGCCTGGAAGCCCTCGAAGAGATGCGCGACCTTGAGCGGCTGGTCGCGCGCGATCGCGCGGCAACCGAGCATCAGGCCGCCGATGAACACCGGAGCCAGCAGCGAATGACCGACGTCACCGACAAAGGGCACGATACTGATCAGTATCGTGATGATGATGTAGATCAGCATGATGCCGATCCAGGTGCCGATGCTTGACGCAAAGATCCGCCAGCCTTGTCCCCACCAGCTGGCGCCGCGCCCGGGGTCAACCACGCGTATATCGTTCATCGGATCCGCCATCGCCGTCTGCTCCTGGAAGCGTTGTTGAAATTGATTGCGGGCGCGCTGTTCAGCGCGTGGAATGGCGCTCGAGGTCTTCGAGCGTCACCACGGCCAGCGTTTCTTCGTGGGTGGCGGCCAGCACGACGGGCGGCGCGACGCCGGCCGCGAGCGCTTCACGCCAGCGCCCGACGCACACGCACCAATGGTCACCTGGCGCCAGGCCGGGAAAGCCCGCATCGGGCCGTGGCGTGGACAGGTCGTTGCCGGCAAGCTTCGAATAGACGAGGAAGGGTTCCGTCATTACGGCGCAGACCGTATGCAGGCCGGTGTCGTCGGGGCCGGTGTCGCAGCAGCCGTTGCGAAAGAAGCCGGTGCGCGGCGCGTCGCTGCATGCCACCAGCGGTGAACCCAGCACGTTGACGGCGTTGTCGCGGGAACGGGACATCACACAGGGGGGCGGTTCGACAGACCCGCCGTGCCGCGCCAGTTACGAAGAGGCGCCTAGTTTAGCGCGCGGCGCGCGTCGACTGTGTCACGAATCTGCGAGGCGAGCTCGGCGGGCGTGTCGGTGCGCAGAAACCAGCGCAACCGCGCCGTGTCGCCCACCGGCGTGAAGCCGAAGTCGGCGAGCACGTGCTGCATCGCATTGACATAGCGTGAGCCTCGTTGCACGCGCACGACCCAGGTCTTCTGCCCCGGCGGCGTGGCGAAGAGCGCGGCCAGCAGCGCGCGGCCATGGCCGCCGCCGCGCGTGCCGAAGTCGAGCCCGGCCAGCCACAATTCATAGCCGCCGAAGGAACCCAACGCGCGGAAGAGTCCGAAGCCTACCGGCGCGTTGCCGGTGTGCTTGCCGTCGGGCCAGAACACATAGCCGGGAACCGCCACCGTGTCGATCTTGCCGCCACGACCTTCCTCGACAAAATACCCCGACACGAGCGCGCGTTTCAGCTGCGCAAAAAAAGCATCGGATTCTGGCGTGGAGAGGCCGAGATCACGATCGAAATTGCCGTCCGCCGCGCCCTGGCGAATCAGGGAACGCAGCATGGCAAGGTGACCGACGTGGGCAGGCAGGAGCATGGCGTGTGCCGTGAGGATGCAGGCCTCAACGTAACGCCGCGCAACCTGCCATGGTGCGCGGACTTACAGGCGGTGCAATTGCGGGAGCAGGCGGTGGAACGGGCGCAACGCGTGGTCAGAAGGCGAGATAGATGGCCAGCACCACGCCCAGTGCGGCCAGCACCATGCAGAGCGTGAGGGGATATACAGCGGCGTGGGTGCGGGGCACGTCGGCCGGGTCGAGGGTCCGCACAAAGCTGCGATGCTGGATGGCGCCGAGGATCATGCAGGCCACGCCGAGCAGGACCAGCGCGATGCCGATGCCGTTCGACAGGCGGTTGTGCGCTTCGGCCGCCGCGGCCCCCACGTTCTGTTGCGCGGCGAGCAGGCGCAGGAACAGCCCGAACCGCGCCACGACGAAACCGAACGCCATGATGGTGAGGCCGGTCCGCACCCACGCCAGCAGCGTGCGCTCGGCGGCAAAAAAAACGCGGGGATCGCTTTGCATCGAGGCCATGAGCGAGCGTACCGCATCCGGCAGGCTGCCCGTCGGACCCGCGCCGCTCGGGCACCCGGAAGCACCTTCGAGTCGTGGGGCTTGAATTTTCGCGCTTCCCGCCCTATTATTAGCACTCGTAGCGATCGAGTGCTAGCAAGGGCACTCAGCTGCGGGTTACCAGCGAATCACGGACCATCCGGGCGCACCCCGCGCCATGGCGCCGTGGCAATATCGACTTGTAACACGCTGTTTTTAAATCAATTATTCACCAGGAGTGAGTGCTAACATGAAACTGCGTCCCCTACACGATCGCGTGATCGTCAAGCGGCTCGAGGAAGAGCGTAAATCGGCCGGCGGCATCGTCATTCCGGACACCGCGGCAGAAAAGCCGTCGATGGGCGAAGTCATCGCCGTCGGCCCCGGCAAGACGGACGACAACGGCAAGTTGCTCGCCATGGGCGCCAAGGTCGGCGACAAGATTCTCTTCGGCAAGTACTCCGGTCAGGAATTCCGCATGGAAGGTACCGATTACCTCCACATGCGCGAAGACGACATCATCGGCATCGTCGGCTAACGCCGGCTCCAGAATCCGCAACAGGAGAAATGAACCATGGCAGCTAAAGACGTCCGCTTCGGCGAAGGCGTGCGCAACAAGATGATGGTCGGCGTGAATGTCCTCGCCAACGCCGTCAAGGTCACGCTCGGCCCCAAGGGCCGCAACGTCGTGCTCGAGCGCAGCTTCGGCGCGCCCACGATCACCAAGGACGGTGTGTCCGTCGCCAAGGAAATCGAACTGAAGGACAAGTTCGAGAACATGGGCGCGCAGATGGTGAAGGAAGTCGCGTCCAAGACCTCGGACGTGGCCGGTGACGGCACCACCACCGCCACGGTGCTGGCCCAGGCGATCTGCCAGGAAGGCTTCAAGTACGTGGCCGCCGGCATGAACCCGATGGACCTGAAGCGCGGCATCGACAAGGCGGTCATCGCCATCGTCGAAGAGCTGAAGAAGATCAGCAAGCCGTGCACGACCAGCAAGGAAATCGCGCAAGTCGGTTCGATCTCGGCCAACGCCGACACGTCGATCGGCAAGACGATCGCCGAAGCGATGGACAAGGTCGGCAAGGAAGGCGTCATCACGGTCGAAGACGGCAAGGGCCTTGAGAACGAGCTCGATCTCGTCGAAGGCATGCAGTTCGACCGCGGCTACATCTCGCCGTACTTCATCAACAATCCGGACAAGCAGGTCGCGCTGCTCGAAGATCCGTACATCCTGCTGCACGACAAGAAGGTCAGCAACATCCGTGACCTGCTGCCGTTGCTGGAGCAGGTTGCCAAGGCCGGCAAGCCGCTGCTCATCATCGCCGAAGACGTCGATGGCGAAGCGCTGGCCACGCTGGTCGTCAACAACATCCGCGGCATCCTCAAGACCACCGCCGTCAAGGCGCCGGGTTTTGGTGATCGTCGCAAGGCCATGCTCGAAGACATCGCCATCCTCACGGGCGGCACGGTCATCGCTGAAGAGCTGGGCCTGAAGCTCGAAAACGCGACGCTGAAGGATCTTGGCCGCGCGAAGAAGATCGAAGTGGGCAAGGAAGACACGACGATCATCGACGGTGCCGGCGAAAAGGCCGCCATCGAAGCGCGCGTGAAGAACATCCGCAAGCAGGTTGAAGACGCGACCTCCGACTACGACAAGGAAAAGCTGCAGGAACGTGTTGCCAAGTTGGCCGGCGGTGTCGCGGTCATCAAGGTCGGTGCAGCCACCGAAGTCGAGATGAAGGAAAAGAAGGCGCGGGTCGAAGACGCACTGCATGCAACCCGTGCAGCCGTCGAAGAAGGCATCGTGGCCGGTGGTGGCGTGGCTTACCTGCGCGCCCGCACCAACCTGAAGGGCCTGAAGGGCGACAACGCCGACCAGGACGCCGGCATCAAGATCGTGCTCCGCGCGATCGAAGAGCCGCTGCGCCAGATCGTGCAGAACGCCGGTGACGAGCCGTCGGTGGTCGTGAACAAGGTCGTCGAAGGCAAGGGCAATTATGGTTTCAATGCCCAGACCGGCGAGTATGGCGACCTGGTCGAGATGGGTGTTGTCGATCCCACCAAGGTCACGCGCTTCGCGTTGCAGAATGCCGCGTCGGTAGCCTCATTGTTGCTGACGACCGAAGCCATGGTTGCCGAACTGCCCAAGGATGACAAGGGCGGCGGTGGTGGCGGCGGCGGCATGGGCGGCATGGGTGGCATGGGCGACATGGACATGTAACCGCATTGACGTCGCGCTGCTTCCCGCGCGACTTGCTGCAAGGACAAAGCCCGGCTTCGTGCCGGGCTTTGTCGTTTCCGCCTGTACGTTGCACAGCTGCCGATGATGGCAGGTTGCCGGGGCGTCGCCGGGATTGGACGTGGTCGGGGTGGCGCGCGATCGGCGGGTCAGAGCATCGCGTTGAAATCGAATGACGCCCGCTTGCCGATGTCGCGTCCGTGCAAGTCGAGGAATTCCTGCGTCGCCCGCCGTCCTTCATCGCGCAGCATGATCAGGAATGGCCATTCGGCAATCATCTTCGATGTGTGGCCGAGCTTTACCATGATGTCCGACGTGATCCGGTGCATGCGCATGCGGGCCCAGCGCGCGCCTTCGCCGTGGATGCCGGCATCGCCGCGGCGAAGCATCGCGATGAAGCGCATTTCCTTCACCAGCGGCATGTTGAACGTAATTTCGTTGAGGCGGTTGAGGATGTCCGACGCAGAGCGTGGCGTGCCCGGGCGTTCCACCGGATTGATCTGCACCAGGATCGTGTCTTCGGAATCGCACAACTGCACCAAAGGCTCGAGCGACGGATTGCCCGCGTAGCCGCCGTCCCAATACGCATCGCCATCGATCTCCACGGCCTGAAACAGCGTCGGCAGGCAGCCCGAGGCCAGCAACACGTCCGGCGTGATCTCGGCGTTGCGGAAGATGCGTCCGCGGCCGGTGCGCACGTTGGTGGCGGTGACAAAGAGGCGGATCGGCGCCGCCGCCAGCAGCGAATAGTCGATCGACTCGGCCAGCACCCGGCGCAGCGGATTGTCGCCGCCGGGATTGAGGTCGTAGGGCGAGAAGACACGGGCCGCCATGTCGGCCGCCAGGAACATCGGCGAATTTTCGAGCGTCCATTGCCCCGTCAGGATTTCCATCGGCCCGCGCCGGAAGGGACTCATCAGCGCCGCCGCCGACACCCGGCGCCAGAATTCCTCCAATGCCAAGCGGGCGCCTTCGGCACCGCCCTTGGCGTAGCCGCTGACCATCACGGCCGCGTTCATCGTGCCGGCCGAGGTGCCCGAAATGCCGTCGAAACTGAGCCACGGCTCTTCCAGCAATCGATCAAGCACGCCCCAGGTGAAGGCGCCGTGCGAGCCGCCACCCTGGAGTGCGAGGTCGACCACGACGGGTTTGCGCCGTGCGATGGATTTGGCGGCGCGCGGGCGCGGGGACGAATCGATGGGGGGCTCCGGTCGATGGTGGTTGCGGCGCAACATTCTGGCTGGCCGCGTGTTGTACGGCAAGTCATCGAAGGTGCGATCCTACAATGAAACTCGGGTCACACTTGTGACTGGCTGTGCAAAATGCTTTAAAGTACAATGAATTATTGGGGAAAGCTGCTGTACAACAGCGCACCAAAAGGCATCGTTGTGGCGCACAACACTAACAACGGGTCGGGAGAGTCGTTGCAATGACGTCGGGAGTCCTGTTCGCATTGGCGATGGCCGCGTTGGTGGTCGCCGTCGTCATCGGCCTCATGCGCCGCAATCGCATCGCGCGCGGCGCGGTGCGCGGCGGCGGCGACGATCCGCACGCCGTCGCGCAATGGACCGAGGGCGAGACCACGCGTCTCCTGTCGTCGGCCGAATTGCCCGGCCTCTACCTGCTGCGCCCGCGCTTCCTCACCAAGACGGAGAGCGTGGTCTACCTGCTGCTGAAGGCCGCATTTCCGCGCAACGAAGTGTTTGCGCGGGTGCGCCTGGCCGATGTGCTGCAGGTCAAGATCGGGCCGCAGGGGATGGAGCGGCTGCGCGCCTTCCGCAAGATCGCCAACCAGCACGTGGGCTTCGTCGTGTGCGACCGCGACATGACGATCATCGCGATCGTCGATGCCAAGGAACCGGACCAGGTGATCAATCCGCGCGACCAGAAACTCGAGGTCATCAAGCAGCGGTGCCTGCAGGCGGCCCAGGTCAAGTACCTGTGCGTCTATCCGCCGCAACTGCCGCGCTATCGCGAACTGCGCGAGCAGATACTGGGGCCGGCCGCCGACCTGGTCTGACGTTTCCACTGCGATCAGCGGTGCGCGAGGCTGAAGCCTCGCCTACGGACAACTAACACCGCGTGGCCAGTAGGTGGGGCTGAAGCCTCGCCTACCGACAACGCACACCGTGTCGCCTGAAGGCGAGGCTTCCGCCGCGCAACCATTGGCAGACCCGCATCACGTCCTGGCGAAAAGACCCGCCTGTACGCCGCTGGACTCGAGATCGAGCAGCTTCTGCTTGCGCGGCAAGCCACCGCCGTAGCCGGTGAGCGAGCCATCGGCGCCAATCACGCGATGGCACGGCACGATGATCGACAGCCGGTTGTCGCCATTGGCGCGACCGACCGCGCGCACCGCCGTGGGTTGGCCGATCATCGTTGCGAGTTCCGCATACGAGCGAGTGGCCCCCGGGGGAATGGTCTGCAAGCCCGACCACACGCGCTGCTGGAACGGTGATCCGGTCAGCACCACCGGGGTGGCAAATTGCTGCAGCGTGCCGGCGAAATAGTCGCGCAGTTCGCGCTCGATCTGGTCCAGATACTTGTGCTCGCCGGGCAGCACGCGCGCATGCAGGCGCTTCTGCAGCGTGACCAGTGCGCGCTCCAGGCCGCGGCGATCGACGAAGTCGAGCAGGTGCAGGCCGCGGTCATCCGCCAGAGCCAGCATGGCGCCGAGCGGGGTTTCCAGCCAGCGCGCGGTGAGTACGCTGACGTCCTGTGCGCGTGAAGGTGCAGCGCCGACGAGGCGGGCAAACGCTTCGCGAAAGCCGCTGCCGGATTCGAAGCCTTGGTCGAGTTGCGAGTCGAGCACGGTTTTCCCCTTTCGGATGTCGAGCAACGCGAGACCCATGCGGCGCGCGCGGTGGTAGGCCTGAAACGTCATGCCGCAATATTTCCTGAACTGGCGGCGCGCCGTGGAAGGATCGATGCCGAGTTCGTTCAACTCGACGTCACGATAGCGGCGGCCGGGCTCGCGCTCGACCGCCACCAGCAATTGTTCCACCAGCGGCGGCGGCTTGCGGCCATGGTCGAGCGGCCGGCACTTCTTGCACGGGCGATAGCCCGCATGCAGTGCTTCGGACGGCGCGCCGAAGAATTCGATGTTCTCGCGGTTGGGCGTGCGTGCATGACACGTTGGCCGGCAGAAGATGCCGGTGGTGCGCACGCCCAGCCAGAATACGCCTTCGTAGGCGGGATCGCGGCGCAGGAAAGCACGGTACAGCTGGTCGGGGGCGGGCAGCGAGGGCATGGAACGCATCCTACCGAACCTCGCGGGCGCGTGCCGCCGGAATTCGGGCAGGCAATTCCGTTGCGTCGACGGGGCAGATTCCGGGCGGGCCGGCCATCGGCCATGGCATACGCCATCCGGTGCCCGGGGATTCAGCGCCCCGCGTCCATGTCGGTGAATACTTCCTGTGCCTGGTGGAACGCGACATTGGCCGCGGGCACGCCCGCATAGATCGCGCACTGCAGCAGCAATTCCTTGATCTCGTCGCGGGTGACGCCATTGTTGGCGGCGGCGCGCACATGCATCTTGAATTCGTCGCCGCGGTTCAATGCAATCATCAGCGCCAGCGTGACCAGGCTCCGCGTATGGCGCGGCAGCCCGGGGCGCGTCCAGATCTCGCCCCACGCGTAGCGCGTGATCAGGTCCTGGAATTCGTCGTTGAACGGGTTCTTGTGCGTGAGCGAGCGGTCGACATGCGCATCACCCAGCACCGCGCGGCGCACCTTCATGCCGGCATCGTAACGGTCGCGGTCGTCCATGGGCTCTTGGTCCTTGTCAGGCGGTGAGGTGGGCAAGCAGTGCGGCCGTGAAGGCCGGCGCCCGCTCGATGTTGGAGAGATGGCCGGCGTTCAGTTCGAGCATCCGCGCGCCGGCGATCTGCGCGGCGAGGTAAGCACCATCAGCGGGCGGCGTGGCCAGGTCCTGCGTGCCCACGATCACCAGCGTCGGCGCGATGATTCGCGCCACCTCGGCGCGCAGGTCCATGTCGCGGACGGCGGCGCAGCACGCAATGTAGCCCGCCGCGGGCGTGGCTTCGATCATGTGCTTCATCGCGGCCACCGTGGACTTCTCGCGCGCCAGGAACCCGGTGGTGAACCAGCGCGCGAGCACGGCATCGGATATCGACGCCATGCCGCGGGTGGCCACGTTTTCGATGCGCGCGTTCCAGAGTTCGGGCGGCGCGATCTGCGCCGCGGTATTGGCCAGCACCAGTTGCCGCAATCGCAGCGGTGCGTTGATGCCCAGCCACATACCCGTCATGCCGCCCATCGACAGACCGCAGAAGTCGAAGCGCTCGACGCCCACGTGATCGGCCAGCGCCAGCACATCGCGGCCGAGGCCTTCGATGGCATACGGCCCCGGCGTGACTGTCGAGTGCCCGTGGCCGCGCGTGTCATAGCGCAGCACGCGGAACTGGCGGGACAACGCGTCCATTTGCGGCGCCCACATGCCAAGGTCGGTGCCGAGCGAATTGGACAGGATCAGCACTGGCGCATCGGCGGCGCCGTCAAAGCGATAGTGCAGCTGCGCGCCCGGGAGGTCGGCAAAGGTCATCGTGGCCTCGGTCACTGCCGTTACTCAGATATCGAAGAATACCGTTTCGCTGTCGCCCTGGAGGCGCACATTCCAGGTCAACGCGTTGCCGTCCGCGGCACCACGCTGCGCAATCAGCGTTTCGCGGCGCGCGGCGGGCACGCGTGACAGCACCGGGTCGGCCGCATTGCCGGATTCGCCCGGGAAGTAAATGCGCGACGACAGGTGTGTCAGCATCCCCCGCATGAAGATCGTCACGTTGATGTGCGGCGCCTGCAGCACGCCGCCTTCGCCGGGCACGCGCCCGGGCTTGATCGTGGTGAAGCGGAACTTGCCGTCCTCGTCGGTGGGCAAGCGGCCAAAGCCGCGGAAACCGGCTTCAAGCGGCAGGTCGCGCGTGTCTTCCGGATGCGCGTAGCGTCCCGCGGCATTGGCTTGCCAGATCTCGACCAGCGCATCATTCACCGGCGCGCCATTGCCATCGGTGATGCGGCCTTCGATGGTCACTTTTTCGCCGGCGATACCGGGGCCGGCCAGGTTCGATGTGACGAGCCAGGTGAGGCCGATGTGCAGGTAGGGGCCGACGGTCTGTGATGCAGAAGTTTGCAGGCTCATGGGTCAGCTCCGGGCCGGGGGCAGGTAGTTTTCCATCGGCGTCTCGTCGCGGCCGCGCAGCACGATGTCGAACTTGTAGCCTAGCGCCTGCTCCGGAATCGTGGTTTCCCAATCGAAGGCGGAGACGAGGCGGCGCCGCGCGCGCTCGTCGGGAATGCTGGTGTACATCGGGTCGAATTCCAGCAGCGGGTCGCCGGGAAAATACATCTGCGTGACCAGGCGCGTACTGATCGCCGGTCCGAACAACGAGAAGTGAATATGCGCCGGACGCCAGGCGTTGTAGTGATTGCGCCACGGGTACTCGCCCGGACGGATCGTGATGAAGCGATAGCGTCCTTCGCCGTCGGTCTGCGTGCGTCCCGCGCCGGTGAAGTTGGGATCGGTGGGCGCGTTGTGCTGATCGCGCTTATGCGGGTAGCGGCCCGCCGCATTGGCCTGCCACACCTCGACCAGCGTGTTCACGACCGGGCGGCCATTGGCATCGAGCACGCGGCCGGAAACGACGATGCGCTCGCCGATGGGGTCGCCGGCGTGTTGCCTGGTGAGATCGTGATCGTTAGCTTTCAATACGTCAAAACCGAATACCGGTCCCGTCACCTCGGACAGCGAGGCGGGCAGCAGCACCAGCGGATGCGACGGCGAGCGCTTCACTGTCGACGCATACGGGGGATACAGGAGGTCGGGTTGCGTGCCGCGATCGTTCCTGCGATAGCCCGCCACTGGTGCGGCCGGCGTGGAAGCTGATTGGGCGTTCATGGTGGGCTCTCGTGGCGAAGGATGTGTTCAGACGCGTTCGATGATCAATGCAATGCCCTGGCCCACGCCGATGCACATCGTGGCCAGCGCATAGCGGCCGCCGCTGCGCTGCAGCTGGTACATCGCAGTGGTGACGAGCCGCGCGCCGCTGGCGCCCAGCGGATGGCCAAGCGCGATGGCGCCGCCGTTCGGGTTCACGTGGGCGGCATCGTCGGGCAGTCCGAGATCGCGCGTGACCGCGAGCGCCTGCGCTGCGAACGCTTCGTTCAGTTCGATGACATCCATCTGGCCGATCGTGAGGTCGGCCAGCGCGAGCGCCTTGCGCGTGGCCGGCGCGGGGCCGAAGCCCATGATGCGCGGCGCCACACCTGCTACCGAACCCACGACGATGCGCGCGCGCGGCGTGAGGCCGAAGCGCCGGACGGCGTCTTCCGACGCGATCAGCACCGCGCAGGAACCATCGTTGACACCCGACGCGTTGCCTGCCGTGACCGTGCCATCCGGCCGCACGATGCACTTCAGCTTGCCCAGCGCCTCCAGCGTCGATACGCGCGGATGCTCGTCCTGCGCGAACACGATGGCGTCGCCTTTCCTGCCGGGCAGCGTGACACTGACGATTTCCTGTGCCAGTCGGCCCGCGCCGATGGCGGCCGCGGCGCGCTCCTGGCTGCGTTGCGCAAAGGCATCCTGGTCGGCGCGATTGACATTGAATTGTTGTGCCACGTTTTCCGCGGTTTCGGGCATCGAGTCGATGCCGTACCGGGCCTTCATCAGCGGATTGACGAAGCGCCAGCCGATGGTGGTGTCCTCGATCTTCGCGGACCGCGAGAACGCGCTGTCGGCCTTGGCCAGCACGAACGGCGCGCGGGTCATGCTCTCGACGCCGCCGGCGATCATCAGCGACGTCTCGCCGCTCTTGATCGCGCGCGCGGCCACGGTGATGGCATCGAGGCTCGAGCCGCACAGCCGGTTGATCGTGGTGCCGGGCACATCCTGCGGGATGCCGGCCAGCAGCAGCGCCATGCGGCCGACGTTACGATTGTCTTCGCCGGCCTGGTTGGCGCAGCCGTAGATGACGTCGTCGACCGCGGCCCAGTCGACGCCAGGATTGCGCTCCATCAACGCGCGGATGGGGATCGCACCCAGGTCGTCGGGACGCAACGTGGCCAGCGCGCCGCCATAGCGGCCGATGGGCGTGCGGATCGCGTCACAGATGAAGGCTTCGGACATCGTGGTTCCTTGTCAGGCGGGAATGGCGGCAGCGATGCCGTGGGTGAGCGGCACGCCGGTCAGGCGCGCCAGTTCGGCGAAGTCGAGGCCCGGCGTGATGTCGATCACGACGAGCCCTGCTGGCGTGACGTCGATCACGGCGAGGTCGGTGTAGACGCGGTTGACGCATGCAAGACCGGTGACAGGATAGCTGCAAGCGGCGACGATCTTGCTTTCGCCGGACTTGGTCTGGTGTTCCATCATCACGAACACGTTCTTGGCGCCGATGGCAAGATCCATCGCGCCCCCCACTGCCGGAATCGCGTCCTTGCCGCCGGTATGCCAGTTGGCGAGGTCGCCGGCCGCGGACACCTGAAACCCGCCGAGCACGCAGAAATCGAGATGGCCGCCGCGCATCATGGCGAAGGAATCGGCGTGGTGAAAATACGCGCCGCCGGTCAACAGCGTGACCGGCTGCTTGCCGGCGTTGATGAGATCGGGATCCTCCTGCCCCTTCTCCGGCGCGGGGCCCATCCCCAGCAAACCATTCTCGCTGTGCAGGAAGATCTCGCGGTCGCGCGGCAGGTGATTGGCCACCATCGTGGGCAGGCCGATGCCGAGGTTGACGTAGGCGCCCTCCGGTATGTCGCGCGCGACGCGCGCTGCCATCTGGTCACGGGTGAAGCGTTGCATCGTCGTCTCCGTCGGTATGTTCAGTTATGCAGCTGCTTGTGGCACGTCGAAGGCGGAGGAGCTCGAGACGGACACCACGCGCTGCACGAAAATGCCGGGTGTGACGATCGTCTCGGGGTCAAGGCCGCCCAACGGCACCACGGCGCGCACCTGCGCAATGGCGCATTTGGCGGCCGAGGCCATGATCGGGCCGAAGTTGCGGGCGGTCTTGCGATAGACGAGATTGCCCCAGCGATCGCCAAGCTCGGCCTTGATCAGCGCAAAATCGGCGTGGATCGGATGTTCGAGCACATAGTTGCGGCCGTTGATCACGCGCGTTTCCTTGCCTTCGGCCAGCAACGTGCCGAAGCCGGTGGGCGAGAAAAATGCGCCGATGCCGGCGCCGGCGGCGCGGATGCGCTCAGCCAGGTTGCCTTGCGGCACCAATTCGAGCTCGATGTCGCCGGACCGGTACAACGCGTCGAACACCTGCGAATCGGTCTGCCGCGGGAACGAACAGATGATCTTGCGCACACGGCCGGCCTTGAGCAGCGCCGCGAGGCCGGTCTCGCCCTTGCCGGCGTTGTTGTTGACGATGGTGAGGTTGCGCGCGCCCTGCGCGATCAGCGCATCGATCAATTCCGAGGGCATGCCCGCGGTGCCGAAGCCGCCGATCATCACGGTGGCGCCATCGCGGATATCCGCGACGGCCGCCGCGATCGAGGGGACGATCTTGTCGATCATGATGGGCGGTCCATGTCAGGGGTCATTGAACGGGAGTCCGACATAATTCTCGGCAAGGCTGGCTGCGGCCGCAGGGGAGTTGACAACATAGTCGAGCTGGGAGCGCTGCAGACGATGGCCGAAGCCGTCGTCGTCCGGAAACCGGTGCAGCATCGACGTCATCCACCACGAGAAATGCTCGGCGCGCCACACGCGCTGCAGGCACGTCGTCGAATACGCGGCCAGCAGGTCGTCGAGGCCGTCGTCGAAATGGCGGGTGAGTGCACGCGCCAGCACGCGCACATCAGCCAAGGCGAGGTTCATGCCCTTGGCGCCCGTGGGCGGCACGATGTGCGCCGAATCGCCGGCAAGATACAGACGCCCGTATTGCATCGGCTCGGTGACGTAACTGCGCATGCCGGTGATGCCTTTTTCGAGCACCGGACCTTCTTCGAGTTTCCAGCCGTCGTCGGTTTCGAGCCGCGTGCGCAATTCACTCCAGATCCGCGCATCGGGCCACAACGCGAGATCCTCGTCGGGCGGCACCTGCAGGTACAGCCGCGTGATTTCCGCCGAGCGCATGCTGTAGAGCGCAAAGCCGCGGTCGTGGTACGCGTAGATCAGCTCCTCGTGCGTCGGGCGCGCCTTGGCGAGAATGCCGAGCCAGGCGAACGGGTACACCCGCTCGAACACCGACAGCACGCCGGCAGGGATGGCGCTGCGGCACACACCGTGAAAGCCGTCGCAACCTGCGACGATATCGCAGCGAACCACGAGTTCCTCGCCGTCGTGCTGGCATCGAATCGACGGCGTGGCGCGGTCGAGATCGTGCACCGACAGGTCGGCCACGCCAAAGTGCAGGGCGCCATGGACGGCCAGCCGCGCCGCGATCAGGTCCTTCACCACTTCCTGCTGGCCGTAGACCACGATGGAGCGGCCGCCGGTGAGCCTGGTCATGTCGATGCGATGACCACGGCCACCGAAGCGAAGTTCGATGCCGTGATGCTGCAATCCTTCGCGGTGCAGCCGTTCACCAAGACCGGCCTGGGTAAGCAGATCGACGCTGCCTTGCTCGAGCACGCCGGCGCGCACGCGGTGCTCCACGTATTCGCGCGTGCGGTTCTCGAGCACCACCGAGTCGATGCCCGCGAGGTGCAGGAGGTGCGACAGCAGCAGGCCTGCCGGGCCTGCGCCGACGATGCCGACCTGCGTGGTGATCGTCTTCATGCGGCGGCCGCTACCTGGGTGACGGTGACGATGTCGACGTTGCGGCCGGTACGCACCGCAACGCCGATGGCATCCACCACGCGCAGGTTCTGCAGGCCGTCGTGAACGGTGACCAGCGGCGCGGCTTCACCGCGGATCACGGCGCAAAAATGCGCCAGTTGCCGCGCGAGCGGATCATCGCGCGTCACGGCGGCGATGTCGCTGCGCATCGGCTTCCACCACGAGCGATCCTCGTCGCGGTCGTAGCGTTTCATCCGCATCGTGGGGATGGCGAGCGACCCGCGCGTGCCGGCCAGCGTATAGCAATCCTCGTCGGGATAGGTGGCGTAGGCCTTGTTCTCCTGCGACGTCTGCTCCCAGCTCCTGGCCGAGGCCGCGGTGTCGGAGAGCAGGAACGTGCCGAGCGCGCCGTTGGCAAAGCGCATCCCGATCGCCACGGTATCTTCGACCGCATGATGGCGCGTGGCCGACGAGGCCAGCGCCTGGAGGGCGACAATCTCGCCGCACAGCGAGCGCAGGTTGCCGATTTCATGGATCAGGTTGATCAGCACCGGACCGCCACCCGCTTCGCGGCGCCAGGGTGCCTCGTCGAAGTAGTTGTCCGGCTTGTAGAAAAGCGCGCTGCCCATCACCGCCACCAACGGCCCCAGCACGCCGGATTGCACGATCTCGCCGGCGCGACGCAGCAGCGGACTGTGGGTGCGATGGTGGCCGACCAGCAGCGGCACGCCGGCACGCGCAGCGGCCTGCGCCAATCGCTGCCCATCCTCCATCGTGTGCGCAACGGGCTTCTCGATCAGCGCCGGCACGCCGGCGGCGATGCATTCGAGTGCGTTGGGGACATGCAGGTGATTGGGTGTGGCAATGATCACTGCGTCCGGCCGCTTGCCCGCCAACAGACTGGCGAGTGAGGCGTGATGCGGGACGCCACGAGCCTGCGCGAGCGCGCTCGCGGCAGGTGTCGGATCGACGATCGCGGCCAGCGCGCATTCCGTGCCGGCTTCGATCAAGGCGATGTGCGTGCGCCCGATCTGTCCGGCGCCGGCCACCGCGATGCGCAAGCCATTCATCGCGCGCGCTCCGATCAGGCCGCCGCGGCCGGCGCCTTGGCATGACCGCCCAGGAACAGCCGGTTGAGATCGGGATCGTGCAGCAACTCGGACGCGGGCCGGTCGAGTGCCAGGCGACCCATCTCTAGCACCAGCGCGCGGTTCGAATACTTGAGCGCCGTGCGTACGTTCTGCTCCACCATCAGCACGGTGACGCCGGTGTCGGCGAGGCCGCGCAGCAGGGCCATCACTTCCTGTACCAGCTTCGGCGAGAGACCAATCGACGGCTCGTCGATCAGCAGCACGCGCGGACGCAGCAGCAGCGCGCGGCCGACTTCGAGCTGCTTCTGCTCGCCGCCGGACATCGTAGAGGCCTGGTTGTCGAGCCGCTCCTTGATCCGCGGGAACTGCTGCAGCACTTCCTCGATGCGGCCGGGCAGCTCGCCACGCGGCAGTGTGATGCCGCCCAGCTCCAGGTTGTGGCGCACCGACAGCGAGCCGAAGAGATTGCGACCCTGCGGCACGAAGGCGATGCCGTCGGCGAGCAACTCGCGTTGCGCCTTGCCGTTGATCACCTTGCCTTCAAAGCGCACTTCGCCGGAGCGCGGCGTCAGCAGGCCGAACAGCGTCTTCAGCACCGTGGACTTGCCCGCGCCATTGGGTCCGATCAACAGCGTGATCTCGCCCTTGCGCGCATCCAGCGTGGTCTCATTCAGGATCGTGAGGCTGGGCGAGTAGCCGGCAACGACACGATCGAACTCGATGATTGTTTCGTTCATGTTGCGGTCTCCGTCACATGCGTGGATGCCGACGCAAACAGTGCGAGGCTGAAGCCTCGCCTACGGTTCGAAAGCGTGGTCGGTCGCATCATCAGTTACCAAGATAAGCTTCGAGCACCTGCCGGTTCGCCTGCACGGTGGCCGGCGGACCTTCCGCCAGCACCTTGCCCTCGACCATGCAGATCACACGCGGACACAGCTTCATGATGAAGTCCATGTTGTGCTCGATCACGACGAAGCTTCCGCCCTGCGACTTGTTGAGCTGCACCAGGAGGTCACGCAGCTGGTCGACGAGGCTGGGGTTGACGCCGGCACACGGCTCGTCCAGCAGCACGAGGCGCGGCGCCGGCATGAACGCCATCGCGATGTCGATCAGTTTCTGCTGGCCATACGACAGGGTGCCGGCCAGAAGATCCGCGACATGTTTGAGGCGAAAGAGCTCGATCATCTCGTCCGCGCGCGGGCCAAGTCCTGCATCGGGCTTGGCGCGAAGCCGGCTCGCCAGCGTGCCCTGAAATTCCTGCGCAGCCACGATCAGATTGTCGCGGACGGACAATTTGCCGAACACCTGCAATGTCTGGAACGTGCGGCCCACGCCGCGTCGTGCCAGCTCCAGCGGTGCCATGCCGGTGATGTCTTCGCCGCAGAATTCCACCTGGCCCGCAGTAGGCTTGATCTGCCCGAGGATGCTGTTGAAGAGCGTGGTCTTGCCCGAACCATTGGGGCCGATCACGCCGACGATTTCGCCGGGGCCGACGGACATGCTGACGCCGTCCACCGCCTTGATCGCACCGTAGGCCTTCTTCAGGTCCATCACTTCGAGAAAGGGGCTCATTTCGCCACTCCCGACTTCTTGAACCGGTCGGCAATGGAGAGGATGCCTCCCGGCAGCCACACCATCAGCAGCATGACGGCGACACCGAAGAACACGAGGTACCACTTCTGCATGAACTTCAGCGCCTCCATGTTGCTGGCACGCAGCAGCTCCGGCAGCAGGATGATGATGATCGTGCCGACCACCGGGCCGAAGAAGCGGCCCGAACCGCCCACGATCACGGCCAGCAGCATCATCAACGACGTGGAGAAGTGGAACGGACCCGGCTCGATGAATTCCACCAGCGACGCGTAATACACGCCGCCCACGCCGGCACAGGCCGCGCCGATGGCAAAGGCCAGCAGTGTGTACGCCGTGATGTTGACGCCCAGGCTCTCGGCGCGGATCGGGTTGTCGCGCAGCGCCGCAAAGGCTCGTCCCCACGGCGAGCGCAACAGGAACCACAGGCCACCGGCCAGGATCACGAGCGACGCCAGCGTGAAGAAGAAGAACGCGAGATGGCCATCGAAGGACATGCCGAGGATGGTGGGCCGTGGAATGGCCGAGATGCCGAAAGTGCCGCCGGTGATCTTCTCTTCGTTGCGCATGATGAGGAACACCAGCACGTTGAAGCCCAGCGTGGCAAACGCGAGGTAGTGATGCTGGACGCGCAACGCGGGGAAGCCAAGCGCCAGGCCCACGACGAAGCATGCGATCGCCGCGATCACCACCACCAGCAGGAACGGCACCCCGGCCTTCAGCGCAATCGCGGCGATGTACGCGCCGATGCCGAAGAACGCGGCCTGGCCAAGCGACATCTGCCCGGCGTAACCCACGGTGAGGTTGAGGCCGAACGTGGCCATCAGGTAGACGCTGGCAAGCGTGAGCAGGTAGACGTCGCTGCGCTTGGCGAGCGCCGCGACCACGCACAGCGCGGCGAGGCTCGCGGCAAGAATGAGGGAACGCGTGGTCGTGTTCATGAATTTCTCCCCCCGATGGCGCTGTGCGCCGTTCCCCCCAGAGGGGGGCGAGCGCCTTGGGACGGCCCGGCGGCGCTCATACTTTCCGCTCCTCGGATTTGCCGAGCAGGCCTTCAGGCCGGAACAGGATCACGCCCAGGAACAGGATCAGCGCGACGCCTTCCTTGTAGGCTGGCGACACGTAGAAGCCGACCACGTTTTCGAGAATACCGATCAGGACGCCGCCCAGCAGCGCGCCGCGGGTCTGGTTGAAGCCGCCGATGATCGCTGCGAAGAACGCCTTTTGGCCGATCGAGTCGCCCATGTCGAACTTGGCGAGGTAGGTCGGCGTGACCAGCAGCGCCGCCACGACGGCCAGCACGGCATTGATCAGGAAAACGTAGAGCACCATCCGCTTGACATTGATGCCCAGCACCTTCGCCGCTTCGGTGTTCTGCGCCACGGCTTGCATGGCACGACCGGTCACCGTCTTGTTGAGGAACATCTGGAGCCCGACGACGATCAGGCCCGCGATCAGCAGCGTGCCGATGTCGGCGTAGGAAACGTTGACGCCCGCGAGTGCAAACTGGCCATCGGGAAACGGACTGGGGAACGGATGCGCCTCGGCGCTGTAGCCCGCCCGCACGATCGACTTGGTGGCGATCGACAGTCCGAGGGTCGCGATCACCAACGGAATCACCCCGTGCTTGATCAGCGGATCGACGATCATGCGCTTGAAGCCGTAGCCTAGGATCATCATCGCGATGATGCAGGTGAGGATGAAGGCCAGCCACAGCGGGGCGCCGTTGGCGAGGAAGAACAGCATCCCGAATGCAGGCAGCATCACGAATTCGCCCTGCGCGAAGTTGATGACGCCGGCGGCCTGCCACAGCAGCGTGAAACCCAGCGCGGCGAGTGCATAGATCGCCCCGGTGGCCATGCCCGAAACAAGGAGCTGGATCAGATCGCTCATGGCGACACTACCTCCGATGATGCCCGTGCGCGAGACCGCGGGTACCGCCGCATGAAGCAGCGGCACCCGGGGTGATCAGCGTGGGACAGCGGGTCAGACGGGCGGGGCTTACTTGCCGGCGGGCGGCAGCGTTTCGGTCACGACCTGCTTGCCGTTGACGACCTTGACGAGGAAGCTCTCTCGATCGAGGTCGCCATTGGCGTCGAAGGTCACGTCCAGCAAGACGCCGGGATAATCCTTGACCGCGATATGGGCGCCATGCAGGGCCTTGGCAAATTCCTTCGCGTCGAACTTCTTGTTCTTCTCGGTGATCGCCTTCACCACATACGCGGCGCTGTAGCCCTTCATGCCGTTGTGGTCGCTCTTGTACTTGTATTCCTTCGTGAACCTTTCGTCGAAGGCTTTAATCGCGGGCTGCGGCGCATCGACGGTGAGACCCACGTGCGCCACGGCGCCATTGGCGGCGTCGCCGGCCAGCTCAATGACCTTCTGGCCGGTGAGCGTCGTCTCGCCGATGATCGGCTTGTCGTAGCCCTGCTTCTTCAGCTCGCGCAAGGCACGGGCCGATTCTTCCTCGTTGGTGTAGACGAACAGCGCGTCGGCGTTCGACTGCTTGGCCTTGAGCACGGGACCGGAGAAATCCACCTGGCCCGGATCGGTCGAGATGTCGGCGGCAACCTTGATGCCTTGCGCTTCGAGTGCCTTGACGATGGCATCCCGGCCCCCCTTGCCGAAGTCGTTGTTGACCCACATCACGGCAACCGAGTTGGCCTTGACGTTGTTCTTCAGGTATTTGGCCACCTTCGGCATCGCGGTGGATTGGGTGAACGACGTGCGGAAGATGAACGGATTGCCCTGCTGCGTGATGTTGGCCGCTTCACCACCGGTGAAGTTGGGGATCTCCGCCTTCTTCGTTTCCGCCATGCTGACGATGATCGAGCCGGAGAACACCGGGCCCATCACGATGTACGCGCCGTCGTCGACCGCCTTTTGCGACAGCGCCTTGGCCACGCCGGGATTGGTCTGCGTGTCGACCGAGATCACGTCGATCTTGCGGCCGAGGATGCCGCCCGCGGCATTGATTTCCTTGAAGGCCAGCTTGACGCCGTTGTCGAAGTTGGTGCCGGCCGTGGCGCCGCCACCGGAGAGTTCGACGATGTTGTAGATCTTGACGGGCGCCTGCGCGGTGACGGCGAGCGGAACGGCCAGCGCGATGGCGGCGGCCAGGTTGCGGATGCTGTATTTCATGGTGACTCCTCCTTGGAAACTTCGAACGGGGCGCTTCGCGTCTTCCGTTTCACCAGCAGCCACGGCCTCGTCCCGCGGAGCCTGCCTGCGACAGGGCGGTGTGGGCGGGACCGTGCAGCATAATTGCTGTTTTGTGCGATTAACGCTCTTGTGTGCGATCAACGGCCAAACAATAAACCTGTGCCGGATCGCGGTCAAGGGCGATAATCGAAATGTTGTGCGTTTAACGCACAAAGCGTATCGTGACGCCTTTCGAACGAAGCATTCTGCTCCGATGGCCAAGCGCGCACCAACCCCTTCCGTTCGCCCGCCCCCCCGTGTTGCCGGTAAGGCACGTCGACGCGTACCGCCGGCCGCTGCCGGACCGGTGGTTGCGCCCGTCGCGCCCGCCGCGCCGCCGGCCGGGCTCACGGCCGCCGAGGAAATCGAGGAGATGAGCGGCGATCCCAATTTCATGACGTCGCTCGCCCGTGGGCTGGCCGTGGTCCGCGGTTTCACCCAGCAGAAGCGCAGCCTCACGATCTCGCAGCTGAGTCATCGCACGGGCATTCCGCGCGCCGCCGTGCGCCGTTGCCTTTACACGCTGGCCAAGCTCGGCTATGTCGGCGCCGACGATGGCAAGAGCTTTTCGCTGAAGCCCAAGATCCTCGGGCTGTCGCACGCCTACCTGTCATCGACATCACTGGCCACGGCCGCACAACCGCTGCTGGACCGGGTCAGCGACCTGCTGCACGAGTCGTCGTCGATCGCGCTGATGGAAGGCGACGAGATTCTCTATCTCGCGCGGTCGTCGACAATGCGTCGCATCATGTCGGTGGACCTTTCCATCGGCACGCGCCTGCCGGCGTACTGCACGTCGATGGGGCGGGTGCTGCTGGCCCACCTGCCGGCGGCCG
>JANMCS010000279.1:0-10772 GCA_031361405.1 Betaproteobacteria bacterium | reverse complement strand
CAAGGCCGAGCCGAAGGATGTGCGACTGATCCTGATCGACCCCAAGATGCTCGAGCTGTCGATGTACGAAGGCATCCCGCATCTGCTGGCGCCGGTGGTCACCGACATGAAGCTGTCACCCAACGCGCTCAACTGGTGTGTCGCCGAAATGGAGCGGCGCTATCGCCTGATGTCGCAGTTCGGCGTGCGCAATCTCGCCGGCTACAACAACAAGGTGGTGGACGCGAAGAAGGCGGGCAAGGCGCTGACCAATCCTTTCTCACTCACACCCGACGCGCCGGAACCGCTCGAGGAAATGCCGCTGATCGTGGTGGTGGTCGACGAGCTTGCCGACCTCATGATGGTCACCGGCAAGAAGATCGAGGAACTGATCGCGCGGATCGCGCAGAAGGCGCGCGCGGCCGGCATCCACCTGATCCTGGCCACGCAGCGGCCGTCGGTGGACGTGATCACCGGCCTCATCAAGGCCAACATTCCGTCGCGGATCGCGTTCCAGGTCGCCAGCAAGATCGACTCGCGCACGATCCTCGACCAGATGGGCGCCGAGGCGCTGCTGGGGCAGGGCGACATGTTGTACATGCCCCCCGGCACCGGGTATCCACTGCGGGTCCACGGTGCGTTCGTCTCCGACGGCGAAGTGCATCGCGTGGTCGAGTACCTGAAGCAAATGGGTGAACCGCAGTACATCGAGGGCCTGCTCGAGGGCGGCGTGGCAGCCGATGGCGAAGCCGGCGTGGTCGTCGAAGGTGCCGATGCCGAATCCGACCCCATGTACGACCAGGCGGTGGCGCTGGTGCTGAAAACGCGGCGGCCGTCAATTTCGCTGGTGCAGCGCCACTTGCGCATCGGCTACAACCGCGCGGCACGTCTCATCGAACAGATGGAAAACGCGGGACTGGTGTCGGCGATGCAGACCAACGGCAATCGCGACGTGCTGGTGCCGGCCGGCAAGGGCGACGCGTGACGTTGCGCGGTTACCTGCACGTCGCGGCACTGGGCTTGGCGATGGGATGGACAGCGGTGGTTGCCGGGCCCGTCGAGCTCTACCTGCAGGGTGCCGAATTCTGTCCCCGCGACTGGCGCGCCGACGCGCCGCGCATCCCCGCCGCCGACGTGCCCGCGCGGGCGCGGGTCATGCTGGAGCGCGACTATTGCGGACCCACGACCTTTGTGTCCGGTTGCACCTTCGATGTCGAGAACCAATACGACTCGTGGCGGGTCTACGTTCACCAGTACAAGGATCGCGGTGGTCGCCAGGACAAGGGCGGCCTGTTGCACACGTATATCATCCTCGACCCGGTCGGCAATTGCATCGCGCACATGCCGGGTACCAATTTCGGAGCGCAGTCTTGAGAATCGTTGGATGGATGACCGTGCTCGCCGTCGGCTGGATGGCAAGCGCCGTGGTCGATGCGGCGTCGCTCGAACGCCTGCGGCAGTTCGTGCGCGATACGCAAACAGCGCGCACGCCGTTCACGCAGGTGGTCACCGACAAGAGCGGCCGCGTCGTGCAGACCGTCAGCGGCCAGTTCGACCTCGCGCGGCCCGGGCGTTTTCGCTGGAACGTGGACAAGCCCTACAAGCAGTTGCTGGTCGGCGATGGCCAGAAGGTGTGGGTGTTCGATCCCGACCTCAACCAGGTGATCGTCCGCAACATGGGTGACGCGTTGGGCGCGTCGCCGGCCGCGTTGCTGGCGGGCAAGGCCGACGTCGAATCCGCATTCAGTTGGAAAGACCAGCCGGTTGCCGACGGCCTCGACTGGCTGCAGGCAACACCGCTCTCCAAAGAGTCGACGTTTTCCGAGATCCGCCTGGGCTTCGATGCCAACGGCCTTGTCGCGCTGGAGCTGTTCGATGCCTTCGGCCAGAAAAGCGTGGTGCACTTCACCGCCTTCGAGCGCAATCCGAAGCTGGCGCCCGAGTTGTTCAAGTTCACGCCGCCCAAGGGCGCAGATGTTGTGGGCGACAAATAGAAGCAGTGCGCTGTAGTGAATGCCGCCGCGATCGTGCGCGTTGTCTGGTATCGGATCCGTCACCTTCCATCGTGGTTTGCATGCCTTCCATCCGCTGACGCGCCCGCAGTTTGAATTTCCCGGCCCTAGGCGGGTCCCTTGATCGGTGCCGTTGCGCGATGCTCCATCGCGGCATCGCTTCGCGCCTGTTTCCCGCACTCTTCAATGCATTGAACCCGATATCGAAAATTGCTCATGTCCGGCAATTTTCAGAGAGAGACGTCTTTGGACATCATCGCCAAGCTGGTCAAGATTCCTGCGAGCACGCCAAGCTTCCTGCCGGGGGCAGCGAAGCAACCCGACGATCACGTTGGAGCACGTGCAGATTCTTGGGATCGCTCGTCCCGCCGGTATATGCCGGTGCGCGCGAAGTTCATGGTGTCGCTGGTCACAGGTGTCGCCTGGCTGGGCTTGAGTGCGTGGCTCGCCCGGCCCTGGATCGACGACCTTTCGATTCTGATCGGCGCGCCATTGGCATGGTTTGCCATCGGTGGGATCGCGCTGGCGCCCGGATTCATGAACGCCTTCCTCGCGGCCAGCCTTCTACTCGACCGCCGGCCGACACGGCGGAAACTCGACCACTATCCCGGCATTTCAGTTCTCGTCTCGGCCTACAACGAAGCCCGGTCGATCACCGATACGCTCAAGTCCATCGCGCTGACCGGTTACCCAGGCCCCCTCGATGTAATCGTGATCGACGACGGCTCGGTCGATGGCACGGCCGACATCGCCGAAGCGCGGTCCCATCCATGGTTGCGCGTGCTTCGCCAGCCGCGGAATCTGGGGAAATCGGCGGCATTGAATCGTGGCCTGGCGTGCGCACGCCACGAGCTCGTCGTGACGCTCGATGCCGACTCGTACCTTTACGGTGACTCGTTGCAACGGCTGGTCGAGCGGTACCTGGGCGACCCGCCTGCCACGCGTGCCGTCGCCGGAACCATGCTGGTGCGCAATTCGCGGACCAACTGGGTCACGCAGGCGCAGGAATGGGATTACTTTCACGGTATCGCAGCCGTGAAACGCATCCAGTCCATGTACCAGGGCACGCTGGTGGCCCAGGGCGCGTTCTCGATCTACGATCGCACCACGCTGCGCGAACTGGGCGGCTGGGATGAATGCGTGGGCGAGGACATCGTCCTCACCTGGGCGTTTCTCCAGGCCGGCTGGCGCGTGGGACACGCCGAGGACGCCTGCTGTTTCACCAACGCCCCCGATACGCTGCGGCAGTTCATCCGCCAGCGACAACGTTGGGCCCGTGGCATGATGGAGGCCTTTCGCCGGCATCGGCGAATTCTCGCAATGTATCGCATGTCGACGCTGTTCATCTGGTGGAATCTGCTGTTTCCCTGGCTCGACACCGCGTACACGCTATTCTTCATTCCGGGGGTGGTGCTGGCGCTTTTCGGCATCTACTGGATCGCGGGTCCCATGACGCTGGCCCTGCTGCCGATGGCACTGGTGATGAATTACCTGATGTTTCGCATCGGCCGCAACATGTTCGCCACGCAGGGATTGCGCGTGCGGCAGAACCTGTCGGGCTTCCTCATCTACGCCTTCGCCTACAGCACGCTGCTGCAGCCGGCCTGCGTCTGGGGTTATCTCTCCGAGGTGCTGGGACTGCGCAGGACGTGGGGGACCAAATGAAGCGGGCTCTGGCGGGCGCGCTTGTGTGTCTCACGCTCGGCAGCGGGATGGCGCATGCCGAAGGCTTCGGTGTGCTCGTCACCATTGCGGCCGAAACCGATGCCGACCATTTTTCCGCAGTGCGGGCGCGTGCGGGCGGCCTCTTCGACTACGCGTCGCCGTGGCAATACGCCGGTGTTGCCGCACAAACGACCACTTATGCCCAGTCGGGATGGCGGGAACATGCAACAGGCGTCGTGGCACTCTGGCGCGACCAGTCGCGCGCCACGCTCGACGGCATCACCGCCGAGGTCGGCGTGGTGCAGGTGGGGAGCTATACGCGCCCGGTCGCCGATGTCGCGTGGGCCCTGCGACCTGCGTCAGGCACGGGCGTCCAATTGCTGGCCGCGGCGGGTCTCGTCGAGACGCAGGCGGCCATCGAGGACGGGATCGGCTATTCGTTCTGGGGCGCCTCGGTAGAACACCAGGTCGTGGATGCGTTCACGGTGATCGGCCTCGTCGGGTACCAGCCATTCACCGACGGCAACGATCGCTTCCACTTTCGCGCCCGTGCGATCTGGGATGTGCTGCCGGACCAGGGTGTCAATCTGCAGGCGCGCTGGCGCCAGTATCGCAGCGAGAAAGTCGACGTCGGCGGAGCCTACTTCAACCCGGAGCGGTACGAGCAGTGGCTTGGTGTCGTCGGCTTTCGCAAGCGCCATGCCGGCTGGACGATCTCCGGCGCGGCGGGCGCCGGGCAGGAGTACATCCACAACGGCAACACCACCACCCAGCCAACCTATCTCGCCGAGTTGCGCGCGGAGGGCCCGATTGCCGGCAACGCGCGGCTTTCCGTGCAGGCGCTGTACAACCAGTCGGCGGGCTTCTCCAACGCCCCCGGCTACTGGTGGAGTTCGCTGAGCGCGTCGCTGATCGTGCCGTTCTAGTCAGGGCGCGGACGGCGGCAAGGGGATGCCCTTGGCCGCCATCACGCGGCGCAGCCGGTCGGGATAATCGGTGATGATGCCGTCGACGTCCATGTCGATCAGCCGCGCCATGTCCGCCGGGTCATTCACCGTCCATGGCAATACCTTGAGACCGAGCGCGTGTGCTTCGGTGACCTCCGCCGCCGTGAGGTTGCGCCAGAACATCGACCACGTGCGGCACCGTGCGGCGTGGACCATGCGCGGCATCGAGCCGCCGTGTTGGCGCAGGTCGAGGCCGGCATGCCAGGGCGACGGAGCGAAAGTCTGCCGGCCGACGGTATCCATGCCAGGTGACTCGATGCTGAGGCACGCGGTCTCGATGTCGGCGTCGTGCTTCTTCACTGCCACCAGTGTCCGCCAGTCGAACGATTGCACGGTGGTGCGATCCGCCATGCCGGCCTCGCGGATTGCGGCGATGGTCAGGCGCGCAAAGGTGGCCGGTTCCACCGTGTCGTCGCCGCTGGCGGGGGTGATCTTGGTTTCGATGTTGAAGCGGACGTGCGATTTCTGCGCCAGTGCAAACACCTGTACCAACGTCGGAAAACGTTGCCCGACGATGGGCATCTGCTCGGGAAACTGCGCCGCGTACTTGCTGTCCGGATGGGTGCGGCCGAGCTCGAAGCCTTGCAATTGCGCCAGCGTCAGCGCGCGGATCGGGGGTCCCTTGCCGGACAGCCATTGCCCCTGCGCATCGCGCACCAGGTCGGGATTGAGATAAGGGTCGTGCGCGATCACCAGCACGTCGTCGCTGGTAACCGCGAGATCGGTTTCGAGGGTCGTGACGCCGATGGCCAGCGCGCGCGTGAATGCGGCAAGCGTGTTCTCCGGGGCGAGGCCGCGTGTGCCGCGATGACCTTGCAGGTCGAAAGGCTCCGCGCCGATCGCTGCGCCCACGACGAGAAGCACGCCCACCGCCAGCCATGGACGCAGGCGGTGTGACAGCGGCAACGATTCCTTCATCATCCGTGATCGAATCATCGCCAAACTCTACGCTGCGCCAAGTTGCGCGACAATGACACGTTGCAGTCCATTCCCATCCCCATCCGCACTCCCGCACCATGAACGATCTCTTCGCCACCGCAGGCACCGCCCTGGCCGATGCGCCGCTGGCGGAACGGTTGCGCCCCAAGACATTGGCGGACGTGATCGGCCAGCGGCACCTTCTGGCGCCGGGCAAGCCACTCGCCGTGGCGTTTGCCGCGGGCAAGCTGCATTCGATGATCCTGTGGGGACCACCCGGGGTGGGCAAGACCACGCTCGCGCGGCTGATGGCGGACGCATTCAACGCGCAGTTCATCGCGATTTCGGCGGTGCTGGCCGGCGTCAAGGAAATCCGCGATGCGGTGGCGCGCGCCGAGGCCGCGCGGATGCAGTTCGGGCAGTCGACGATCATGTTCGTCGACGAGGTGCACCGCTTCAACAAGGCGCAGCAGGATGCGTTCCTGCCCTATGTCGAGCAGGGCACGCTCACCTTCGTCGGCGCCACCACGGAGAATCCGTCGTTCGAGGTCAACGGCGCGTTGCTGTCGCGCGCCACCGTTTACGTGCTGCAGCCGCTGTCCGCGGAGGACCTGGGCCTGCTGCTCGACCGCGCGCTGGCGCTGGCCGCGCCCGGCCGCAGTCTCGACGCCGCAGCGCGCGACGCGTTGATTGCCTCGGCCGATGGCGACGGCCGGCGGCTGGTCAACGTCGTCGAGCAATTGGCGGTGGCGATTGGCGAAATGAAACCCGCGATCATCGACGTGGCTTTTGTCGAGAACGCGATCGCACGCAGCCTGCGTCGCTTCGACAAGGGCGGCGACGCGTTCTACGACCAGATCTCGGCGTTGCACAAGTCAGTGCGCGGTTCCGACCCCGATGCTGCGCTCTACTGGATGTGCCGGATGCTGGACGGTGGCGCCGATCCGCGCTATGTCGCGCGGCGCCTGATCCGGATGGCGAGCGAAGACATCGGCCTCGCCGATCCGCGAGCGTTGCGCCAGGCGCTCGACGCATCCGAGGCTTACGAGCGACTGGGTACGCCGGAAGGCGAACTGGCGCTGGCGCAGTGCGTGCTGTACCTCGCTGTGGCGCCCAAATCCAATGCGGCGTATGTGGCCTATGGCGCCGCGCGGTCCTTCATTGCCAATGACGGTTCGCGCCCGGTGCCGATGCGGCTGCGCAATGCGCCCACAAAAATGATGAAGTCGATGGGCTTCGGCGAAGGCTACCGTTACGCACACGACGAGGAGGGCGCCTATGCCGCGGGCGAAACCTACCTGCCCGACGCCATGACGCCGCAGCAATTCTATGCGCCGACCGACCGGGGGCTTGAAACGCGCATCCGCGAACGGCTGGCCGCGCTGCGAAAGCGCGATCGCGATACCGACGCCAGCGAGTAGCGGTGCGCGGGCAGGGGGCATGCAACCCTCTGATAGACTTGACGAATGATTGATATCAATTTGTTCCGCACTGACCTCGCGGCCGTCGCGGCCGGACTCGCCAAGCGCGGCATCGTGCTCGACACCGCGGCCTTCGAGGCGCGCGAGGCGCGTCGTCGCGACCTCCAGGTACGCACGCAGGAACTGCAGGCCAGGCGCAACGCGGCATCGAAGGAAATCGGCATCGCCAAGGGCAAGGGGCTGGACGCCGCACCGATGCTGGCCCAGGTGGCGGGATTGGGCGATGAGGTCAAGCGTCTCGAGGCCGAGCTCGACGCGGTCCAGGGTGAACAGCGCGACGTTCTGTTGCAGTTGCCCAACCTCACGCACGCCACCACGCCGGAAGGTAAATCCGAGGCCGACAACGTGGAAGTGCGCCGCTGGGGCACGCCGCCGGAATTCACGTTCAAGCCGCGCGACCACACGGATATCGGCGAAGGCCTGGGTCTTCTAGATTTCGCCACGGCGACCAAGATCGTGGGTTCGCGCTTTTCGTTCATGCGCGGCGATCTCGCGCGACTGCATCGCGCGCTGGCGCAATTCATGCTCGACACGCACACCCGCGAACACGGCTACACCGAGTGCTACACGCCGTACATCGTTAATGCCGATGCGCTGGTCGGCACCACGCAGCTTCCCAAGTTCGAGGCGGACATGTTCGCCGTGACCAAGGGCGGCGCCGATGGGGACGGCGAGCGGCTCTACCTCATCTCCACCGCCGAGATCACGCTGACCAATTCCGTTCGCGACGAAATCCTGGCGGCCGATGCGTTGCCGATCAAGCTCACCGCGCACTCGCCGTGCTTTCGCTCCGAAGCCGGCAGCTACGGCAAGGACACGCGCGGCATGATCCGCCAGCACCAGTTCGACAAGGTCGAGATGGTGCAGATCGTGCATCCGGAGCGCTCCTACGACGCGCTGGAAGAACTCACCGGCCACGCGGAAGTGATCCTCCAGAAGCTCCGCCTGCCGTATCGCGTGGTGGCGCTATGCACCGGCGACATCGGCTTCGCCGCGGCCAAGACCTACGACCTCGAGGTGTGGCTGCCGGGACAGAACGCGTATCGCGAGATTTCGTCGTGCTCCAACTGCGAGGCGTTCCAGGCGCGGCGGATGCAGGCGCGCTTTCGCAATGCGCAGGGCAAGCCCGAACTCGTGCACACGCTGAACGGTTCGGGCCTCGCCGTGGGCCGCACGCTGGTGGCCGTTCTGGAAAACTACCAGCGCGAAGACGGCTCCGTCGACGTGCCCGAAGTGTTGCGCCCGTACATGGGCGGCACCATGCAGATCGCCCGCGCCCCCGGCTGACCATATAGCATCCGTAGGCGAAGCCAGTAGGCGAGGCATAAGCCTCCCGGCACACCGTCACGACGCTTCCCGCCAGGCAGAAGCCTCGCCTACAGGCGCCTTACGCAGTCAAGAAATCAGCGCATGTTGCCGGTATGTCCCAGCGAGTAGCGTCCCGGCTGCGGCCACACGGTGAGGCCGTGCGGCTCCTTGCCCACCGCAATGGCCTTCACGTCGCCGTTCTCGGTGTTGAACGCATAGACCATGTTGTCGTAGCGCCCCGATAGCCACAGCCACTTGCCGTCGGCGCTGACGTTGCCCATGTCGGGACTGCCGCCGCCGGGAACGGGCCAGTTCGCCACCACTTTCTGCGTCGCGAAATCGATCACCGACACGCTGCCCTTGCCGCCCGCCTTGCCGTGGATCTTGTTGGAACCGCGGTTGGCGACATAAAGCTTCTTGCCGTCGCGGCTGGGATAGAGCCCGTGCGTGCCCTTGCCGGTTTCGATGAAGCCGACCTGGCGAAACGTTTCGAAATCCACGACGTGGACGCCATCGGCCATCATGTCGGCAACGTAGAAACGTTTGCCATCGGGCGAGGCGCGGATGTCCTGCGGCATGCCCTTCCACGTGGTGCAGATGATCTCGTCGCGGCCGTCCGGCCCCTTGACCACGGTGGTCGACCGGCCCGGCTGGATCGTTTGCGTATAGCCCAGCACCTTGCGGTTGACGAGATCGATCTTGGCGACGGTGCCGGAAAATTCGCACGTGAAGATCGCGTATCTGCCGTCGATCGAAAAATCGGCGTGATTGATACCTGCGCATTTGGGCACGTCAATCGAATATTGCAGCTGCATCGTCTTCGGATCGCGGAAGTCGAGGCGCTTCATCGCTTCGGCGACGACGATTGCGGATTTGCCGTCCGGCGAGAAGTACATGTTGTACGGGTCGTCGACCGCGATCGGCTTGCCAGGCTTGCCCGTCGTCGGGTCGATTGGAATCACGCTGCCCTTGGTCGTGTTCTCGGCATTGTTGGCCACCCACAGCGTGCGCAGGTCCCATGACGGCACGACGTGCTGCGGGTTGAGTCCGACCTTGAATTTGCCGACGACGGTGAAGGTGGCCGGATCGATCACGTACACATCATTGGACTGGACGTGCGGCACGTAGACGCGCACCAGGTCGCCGGCGAGCGCCGGATTCATTTTGGCGGACGTGGTCTCGCTGTACAGGTTGGCCGGATCCACGACAGGCGGCATGCCGGGCACGGTGGCGATGGCCGCAGGCATGGCCGGCGCAGCGGTGCCTTGCGTGAAAGCGGTGCCCGCCGCAACGAGCAGGACGGTGAAAGCGGCAAAACGAACCATGGCGAACGACATCAACGAAGCTCCTGCACGGACTATCGGACGTACGGCGGCAGTGGTGTGCGATGGCATGTCGCGCGACGCCAGGCGTCGCCACTGGACGATGAATTGGACCCGCATTTTATCCGATGGTTGCGCGGGCTCCGGCTCGGCGCCGCCCCAACGGCAATCACGGCCTGCGCGCGGCCTTCTGGATGGCCGCGACGGTTTGCGTCACGATGGCATCGACCCCGACCTGGCCCAGTTCGGCGGTGGCGCGGCGCGGATCGCCGCTCACGCCGGTGCCGGCGGGCGGTGCGTTGCGCATCAGGTCGCTGCGCACCTGGTCGGGAGCGAGCGCCAGGGTGAGCGCCGTGTCGGGCAGTCCGGCGTGGCGGCCGATCTCGGCAGCGGTGAAGCCACGCGCCGCGAGTTGTTGCGAGAAACCGGTTGCCGCCGCGTCGTAATACTCGCCGATCGCGTGTACCCGGACGGGTGTTGCTGCCCATTCGCGCGACAGCGCGGTGGCGACGGTACGGTTGTCGGCCTGGTAGTCGCCGTGATCGCCCAGAAATACGATGTCGTGGAAGCCGTGCAACTTGAAGCTGCGCGCGGCCGCCTCGAGGACCTGTCGATACGCCGCCGCAGGCACGGTGATCGTGCCGGGAAAACGCATGTGTCCGGTTGGCGGCGCCAGCAAGCCTTCGGGCACATAAGCGATGACGGGCGCCACCAGCGCATTGCCCAGCGCGGTCGCGATCTTTCCAGACAGCGCCTCGACGCGGCGGTTGTGCTTGCCCAGCGTCATGTGCGGACCGTTCTGCTCCGTGCCACCGATGGGGACGATGATCGTGGTCTTGCCGCCGCGGATCGCGGCCGCCACTTCCGGCGACGTCATCTGTTCGATGAACACGGTGGCGGGCGAGGCTGCAAGCACCGGGAGCGCTGCGGCGAACACGCCGCAGGCGAAGATGAAGGTCAAACAACGCATCGTCGGCATCGTCGGCATCGTCGGCATCGTCGGCATCGTCGGCATCGTCGGCATCGTCGGAATTGTAGGCATTGTAGGCGAGGCTTCAGCCTCGCGGGTTTGCTGCGCGG
>JANMCS010000235.1:0-3299 GCA_031361405.1 Betaproteobacteria bacterium | reverse complement strand
GAACAAGCTGCGCAGCTCCGAGCAGCGCGCGCAATCAGCGCGCGGCTTTGCCGCCGACATCCTCCCCGCGATCGCCGACGGCCGTATCCGGCCGCTGATCGATCGCGTGTATGGCTTCGACGAATTGCCGGCGGCAAAAGCGTACATGGAATCGAACGCGCATTTGGGAAAAATCGTGGTGCGGATGCCGCAATAGGCGCGATGCCGGACTGTTAAACACGCGCTTCGGGTCCGGTGCGCGCGGCGGCAGCCGCTACAACGCCGGCGGCACCGCCTGCGTTACGGCGACCTCCCGGCCTCTTCGTCCCGACTGCGCGGAAACAGAGGGAATCGCGCCGCTGTAAGTGTTTGCGGCGACGCGAGCACCCTGGTGCCCGGCTTACTTCTTCATCTCTCCTTTGTCCATGGCGTCCTTCTCCATGGCATCCTTCTTCATGTGGTCCTTGGCCATGGCGTCCTTGGCCATCGGCTCTTTCTTCATCGCGTCCTTGCCCATCGCGTCCTTCTTCATGGGGTCGGTGGCCATCGCATCCTTTTTCATCGGATCAGTGGCCATGGCATCTTTCTTCATCGCGTCCTGCGCGAAGGCGGCGCCGGCCGCCATCGACATGCAGGCGGCAAGCAAAACGGTCGTGATTCGGTTCATCATTGACTCCTGGTGGGAAAGCATTGGAATGGTTGCAATGGCGCGGGTACCGTCACCACGGGTGCGGCCAATGCGGCGGCCCGTGCTGCTCAGTCCTCATCGCCCGTCAGGAAATTACAGCCCTAAACCGCCGCGCCACCGGTGCTACCATCGCGGCCACGCTGATTTCACCACCCGCCCCGCGCCGCGGGCAGCGGCCGTGACCGCGGATTACCCGTCCGCGCAGTTGAGGGTCCGCTAACAGGCCCTGACACTGGTTCAAAACGACGGAGATCCCGCGTGCTCAAGGTTTTCGAACGGCTGGTCGACCCCTATCCCGACCTGCCGCCCACCCCGCCACCGCGGGGTTTCCTCGCCTTCCTGTGGACGTGCTCGAACGGGCTGCGCCCTTACCTGCTCGCCGTCACGCTGCTGACCGCGCTCATCGGCGCCTTCGAGGCATTCCTGTTCAGCGTGCTGGGCAGTGTGGTGGACTGGCTGGCCAAGGTCGAACCCGCGCAGCTGTGGTCAGTGGAGGGCGGCCGACTGCTGCTGGTGGCGGGGCTCCTCGTTGCCAGCGTCGCCGTGGTGGCGCTGCAGTCAATCGTCAAGCAGCAGGCCTTGTTCGGCAACTTTCCGATGCGGCTGCGCTGGAGCTTCCATCGGTTGATGCTGGCCCAGAGCATGCATTTCTACCAGGACGAATTCGCGGGGCGCATTGCGACCAAGGTCATGCAGACCGCGCTGGCGGTGCGCGACACCTGGCTGATCGTGACCGAACTGCTGGTGTTCGTGACCATCTACTTCGTGACGATGCTGGCGGTGCTGGGCGGTTTCGATGTACGCCTGCTGGTGCCGTTCCTGGTGTGGTGCGCGTTCTACGTCGCCGTGCTCGCGTACTTCGTGCCGCGCCTTGGCCGTGTGGGCCAGGCGCAGGCCGACGCGCGCTCGCTGATGACCGGCCGCATCACCGATGCCTATACCAACATCGCGACGGTGAAGCTCTTTTCGCATGCCAGGCGCGAGGCTGGATTCGCGCGTTCGGCGATGCAGGAATTCCTGATCACCGTGCATGCGCAGATGCGGCTGGTCACCGGCTTCGAGATCGTCAACCACATCCTGAGCATGGGGTTGATCGCCGCCACCGCCGGCGCCACGTTGTGGCTGTGGACGAAGGGCGACGCGAGCGTGGGCGCCGTGGCAGCCTCCACCGCGATGGCGCTGCGCCTCAACGGCATCTCGCACTGGATCATGTGGGAGATGGCGACGTTGTTCGAACACATCGGTACCGTGCAGGACGGCATCAGCACGCTGGCGCGGTCGCATGCGGTGGTGGACGCCCCCGCGGCGCCGCCCTTGGTCATCACGCGGGGCGACATCCGCTTCGAGCACGTGAGCTTCGCGTACGGCGGCGCGCGCAAGGTGATCGACGACCTGTCGCTGCACATCCGCCCCGGCGAAAAGATCGGCCTGCTCGGCCGCTCCGGCGCCGGCAAGTCGACGATCGTCAACCTGCTGCTGCGTTTCTACGATATTGACAGCGGACGCATCCTTGTCGATGGCCAGGACATCGCGCTCGCCACGCAGGACAGCTTGCGGGCGCAGATCGGCATGGTCACGCAGGACACGTCATTGCTGCATCGGTCGGTACGCGAGAACATCGTCTACGGTCGCCCGGATGCGACGGAACGCGACCTCGTGGCCGCCGCGGAACGCGCCGAGGCCCATCGCTTCATCGCCGATCTTGCCGACCCCAAGGGCCGCACCGCCTACGACGCGCATGTGGGCGAACGCGGCGTCAAGTTGTCGGGCGGGCAACGGCAACGCATTGCGATCGCGCGGGTGATGTTGAAGGACGCGCCGATCCTGCTGCTCGACGAGGCCACCAGCGCGCTCGATTCGGAGGTGGAGGCCGCGATCCAGCAAAGCCTGTACCGGTTGATGGAAGGCAAGACGGTGGTGGCAATCGCACACCGGCTGTCCACGATCGCCGCGATGGACCGGCTGATCGTGCTCGATCACGGGCGCGTGGTGGAGGAAGGCGATCACCGCACGCTGCTGGCGCTCAACGGTCTCTATGCGCGCCTGTGGGCGCACCAGAGCGGGGGCTTTCTGGGGGAGGAAGCGGAGGATGCCGCGACCGCGGCGGATCAGGTGCGCGGGGTCGCGCTGGCCAGCTGAGGAGCGCCGAAGAGCTCGCGCATCGCCTGCCGGTATTGCAAGTCGCCCACCCACATGCTGCTGTTGTGGCCGGCGTTCTCGACCAGCCGCAACTTCTTCGGCGCGTGGGCTGCCTGGAACAACGCGTGCGAGAAGCCAGGCCCATGCGGCGCGCCTCTCTGCGTAGGCCATCTGCTCGGACGGCAGGCCTGAAAAGCGTACAGACTGCACGCACGCCCCCCAAGTTCCCGATCGGTCACAATGGCGGCTCGCCGCGCTTCCCCCACCCACGCCCGCCGCCATGCCCCAAGTCACCACCGCCCTGATCGTCGCCAATATTGCCGTCTATTTCCTGCAGCAGGTGGTGCCGCCGTCATTGGCCGCGCTCTTCGCGCTGTGGCCGTTGGGCACCGCGCAGGCAAGTGGCGGGCAAGCCGGCTTTCAGCCGTGGCAGGTGGTGACCTATGGGTTCATGCATGCCGACCTGTTTCACCTGGGCTTCAACATGTACGGC
>JANMCS010000182.1:0-4324 GCA_031361405.1 Betaproteobacteria bacterium | reverse complement strand
CTGCCGCCGCACCCGCTGCCTGGAACACCTGCCTGCAGGCGTTCCAGAGCGAACTCACGCCCCAGCAGTTTGCCACGTGGATCGCCCCGCTCTCCTGTGCGGACGAGGGTGGGCGGATGAAACTCGTCGCTCCCAACCGCTTCATTCTGCAGTGGGTCAAGGATCGCTTCGGCGCCCGCATCGCCACGCTGGCCGCGGCGGCGGCCGGGTCGCCGATAGCCATCGACTTTGCCGTGGCGGACGCCCCGGCGGCCGCCGCGGACAAGCCCGTCACGGTGGCCCGTCCGGTCGTCAGCGCCCCGGCCAACCTGCCCGCCCGCCCTGTGGATAGCACGGCGCCGGCGGCCCCGCTGGTGCTCACGCCGGGGCGCAAAACCGACGCCACCAGTCTCAATCCCACGTTCAATTTTGCCAGTTTCGTGTCCGGGAAGGCCAATCAACTCGCCCGGGCCGCCGCCATGCAGGTGGCCGACCATCCCACGTCCTACAACCCTCTTTTCGTCTACGGCGGCGTGGGGCTGGGCAAGACGCACCTGATCCAGGCCATCGGCAACCACATCCTGGAGCAGAATCCCGCGGCCAAGATTCGCTACATCCATGCCGAGACCTACGTGTCCGACGTGGTGCGGGCCTACCAGCACAAAGCGTTCGACGAGTTCAAGCGCCATTACCGCTCGCTCGACCTGCTGCTGATCGACGACATCCAGTTCTTCGGCGGCAAGAACCGCACGCAGGAAGAGTTCTTCTATCTCTTCAATACGCTGATCGAGGCGCACAAGCAGGTCGTGATCACCTGCGACACGTATCCGAAGGAAATTGCCGGCATCGAGGAGCGCCTCATCTCCCGCTTCGGCTGGGGCCTGACGGTGGCGCTGGAGCCTCCCGAGCTCGAGATGCGGGTCGCCATCCTGTTGGCCAAGGCGCACTCGGCACGCATGCGCATGGACGAGCAGGTGGCCTTCTTCATCGCCAAGCACATCCGCTCCAACGTGCGCGAGCTGGAAGGGGCCTTGAAGCGCGTATTGGCCTATTCCAACTTCCATGAGGAGGAGATCTCACTGCCGCTGGCCAAGGAGGCGCTGCGCGACCTGCTGGCGGTGCAGAACCGGCAGATCTCGATCGAGAACATCCAGAAGACGGTGGCCGATTACTACAAGATCCGCATCTCGGACATGTACTCCAAGAAGCGCTCGCGGGCGATCGCGCGGCCACGCCAGGTGGCCATGGCGCTGGCCAAGGAGCTGACCCAGATGTCGCTGCCCGAGATCGGCGGCAACTTCGGCGGGCGCGACCACACCACGGTGCTGCATGCGTGCCGGCAGGTGGCCAAATTGCGCGAGTCGCTGCCGGCGCTGAACCACGACGTCAATTTTTTGCTGCAGGTACTCCGCAGCTGAAGCTCCCGGATCTTCTAAATATCCTGTAGGCGAGGCTTCAGCCTAGCGGGTTCAGCGCCCGTGATGCCCGCGAGGCTGAAGCCTCGCCTACAGGATCTACGAAAGGGCTACGTAAAGCGCCCGTTTGCGACCCCGGTTTTCCCTATGAAAACAACCCTTTTTGATGTATAATTTCAAGGCTTTGCGCAGGAACGATTGTGGATAAGAGGTGCTTTCGGGCCGACGGCCCAACGGCCCCCAAACCATCCACAGTCTCAGCCGGTCTTTTCCTGTTGGTTGGACCGGCGCAAAGGTCATGATCCGCAACGCGTTTCGCCACTCATCCCCGCAAACCGCGCCCTCCTATTAACTGTTCTTAAGTATTGAACAATGCAACTAAAACAGATCGCCCGTGATGCGCTCTTGAAACCGTTGCAGGCGGTTTCGGGCATTGTCGAACGCCGGCACACCCTGCCCATCCTCGCCAATGTGCTGCTCGAACAGCGCGAGGGGAGGCTCTACGTCACCGCCACGGACCTCGAGATGCAGATCACTGCGTACAGCGAGTTGGAAGGCAAGGACGGGCAGGCGGTCACCGTCGGCGCGCGCAAGCTGCAGGATCTGCTGCGCGCGTTGCCGGACGATGCCACGCTCAACATCGATGCGGCCAGCAACAAGATGACGCTCAAGGCCGGGCGCTCGCGCTTCAACCTGCAGACGCTGCCGGCCAGCGACTACCCGCGCATCAACCTCGGTACCGAGCAGCTGCAAACTCTGTCGCTGCCGCAACAGGATTTGCGCTCGCTCTTCAAGCTGGCCGAGTTCGCGATGGCGCAACAGGACATCCGCTACTACCTCAACGGCATGCTGCTGGTCGTCGACAAGGCCACGCTGCAGGCCGTGGCCACCGACGGGCATCGGCTGTCCTGGGCCAGCATCGCGGTCAGCGGCGACTACGCGCGGCAAGAGGTCATCCTGCCGCGCAAGACGGTGCTCGAACTGGGCAAGCTCCTCGAAGACAGCGACAACCCGGTCACGCTCGACATCCTCGGCAACCAGGTGCGCTTCCGCTTCGCCAACGTTGAGCTGGTCTCCAAAGTCGTCGACGGCAAGTTTCCCGACTTCAATCGCGTCATCCCGGTCGGGCACGGCAAGGAAGTGGAACTGGGGCGGGTGGAGATGCTGGCCGCGCTCGATCGCGCCGCCATCCTGTCCAACGAAAAATTCCGCGGCGTGCGCATCGTGCTAGAGCCCAACCAGCTGAAGATCATCTGCACGAACAGCGAGCAGGAAGAGGCGGAAGAAGAGCTCGAAGTGGCCTACCAGGGTGACACGCTCGACATCGGCTTCAACATCACCTACATCCTCGACGCACTGCGCAACCTCACGGTCGAGCACGTGCGCTTCGCCTTCGGCGACGCCAATTCCAGCGCGCTGATCACGATGCCGGGTCGCGACGATTACAAGTACGTCGTGATGCCGATGCGCATCTGAAAAAAAGGGGGCCGCAGCCCTTTTTTACCGTCGGCGATCCTGCCTGCGGAGCAAAGAATGGACAACGACAAGCAATGACCCAAGCACAGCCGAAGCCGCAACCACAACACGCCGGACCCGACTACGATTCATCGAGCATCAAGGTACTCAAAGGCCTCGACGCGGTGCGCAAGCGTCCGGGCATGTACATCGGCGATACTTCAGATGGCACGGGTCTGCACCACATGGTCTTCGAGGTGCTGGACAACGCGATCGACGAAGCGCTGGCCGGCTGGTGCGATGACATCAAGGTCATCATCCACGCGGACAATTCGCTGTCCATTCTCGACAACGGTCGCGGCATCCCCACCGACATCAAGGACGATGACGAGCTGAAGCGTTCGGCAGCCGAAATCGTGATGACCGAGCTGCATGCCGGCGGCAAGTTCGACAACAACAGCTACAAGGTGTCTGGCGGTCTGCACGGCGTGGGGGTGTCGGTGGTCAACGCGCTGTCCGACTGGTTGAAGTTGAAGATCTGGCGTGACGGCAAGTTTCACCAGATGGAGTTCCGGCGCGGCGAAGCCGTGTCACCACTCTCGCTCGTGGGCCCGTCCGATCGGCGCGGCACCGAGGTCCATTTCATGGCCTCCACCGAAACCTTCGCATGTCGAATTTCACTTCGAGATCCTGGCCAAGCGCATCCGCGAGTTGAGCTTCCTCAACAACGGCACCAAGATCGAGTTGATCGACCAGCGCGACGGCAAGTCCGAAAACTTCGCGTATTCCGGCGGGGTCAAGGGCTTCGTCGAGTACATGAATCGCGCCAAGTCGGTATTGCATCCCAAGGTCTTCCATGCCACCGGCGAAAAGGATGGCGTCATCGTCGAGATGGCCATGCAGTGGAACGATTCGTACGCCGAGAACGTGCAGTGCTTCACCAACAATATTCCGCAGCGCGACGGCGGCACCCACTTGACGGGGCTGCGCCAGGCAATGACGCGCACGCTGAACAGCTACATCGAGAAGGAAGAGATCGCCAAGAAGGCCAAGGTCGAAACCACCGGCGACGACATGCGCGAAGGTCTCGCCTGCGTGCTGTCGGTGAAGGTGCCCGAGCCCAAGTTCAGCTCGCAGACCAAGGACAAGCTGGTCTCGTCCGAAGTGCAGCCCATCGTGCAGGAAGTGGTGTCGGCCAAGCTCTCCGAGTTCCTGCTCGAGAATCCCATCGACGCCAAGATCATCTGCTCCAAGATCGTGGACGCTGCGCGTGCCCGCGAGGCGGCGCGCAAGGCGCGCGAGTTGACGCGCCGTAAAGGCGTGCTCGACGGCATGGGTCTGCCCGGCAAGCTGGCCGACTGCCAGGAGCGCGATCCGTCGCTGTGCGAGCTGTACCTGGTCGAGGGCGACTCCGCCGGGGGTTCCGCCAAGCAGGGCCGCGATCGCAAGTTCCAGGCCATCCTGCCGCTGCGCGG
>JANMCS010000132.1:0-10060 GCA_031361405.1 Betaproteobacteria bacterium | reverse complement strand
CGTGGCCAGGGTCACGCGTGCCGAATACGACGTCGAGCTGCAGCGCCTGCCCGCCGAACTGCGTCCGGGCTTCGCCAACAACGCCCGCCGCGTCAACGACCTGCTGGTGCGCATGCTGGTGCAAAAATCGCTGGCCGCGCGGGCGCGCAGCGCCAAGGTCGATGCGACGCCGGACAACCTGATTCGCCTCCAGCTCGAAACCGATCGGCTGCTGGGACAGATCTACATCGAAAAGGTCGAGGCCGATGCCGCTGCCGAGTTCGAAGCCACCAAGTCCCGCTTCGAGGCGCGGGCACGGGAGATCTATCTCACCGACAAGGCGAGGTTCGCGCGTCCTGAACAGCTCGAGGCCACGCATATCCTGTTCGATACCAAGAAGCGCGGCGCCGACGATGCGAAAAGGCTCGCGATTGCCACCCGCGCGCGCATTGTTGCAGGTGCGGACATGGGCACGCTCGCGAAGGAGTTGTCCGACGATCCGTCGGGCCAGATCAACAACGGCAAGCTCGATTGGTTCGCCAGCAAGGAAATGGACCCGGCCTTTGCCGCCGCCGCGTTTGCCCTGAAGAGTCCGGGGGATTTGAGCGAGCCCGTGCAATCGCAATTCGGCTGGCACGTGATCCGGCTGGATGCGCGGCGCCCGGCGACGGTACCTCCGTTCGCCGAGGTGCGGGATACCGTGATGGCCGACCTGAAGAAACGCTTCGTCGATGAACATCGCGAAGACGCGATCACTGCGGTGCGCAAGGATCCGCAGACGCAGGTTAACCGTGAAGCGGTGGATGCCCTGACGCCGCGCGTTGACGTCGAAGCCGCCAAGCGCGCACTGGCCATCACGCCCGGCGTGCCGGCGCCCGCGCCCATTCCGGCGCCGCGGTAGCGGTCCGCCTCACCGGCGATTCACGGTGCCACCCGCATGACGCAGCCGTCTGCCTCCGCCGGCGGCAATGTGGTCCCGGCGCCTTCGGCCGCGGTGCGGGACCGGGCGCTGTTCTTCAATTTCTACCGGCGGGAACTCAACACCCGCTATCTCGGCAGCGTTTCAGGTTTCGCCTGGGCGTTTGTGCATCCGCTGGTGTTGCTCGTCGTCTATCACTTCGTCTTCACGACCATCTTCAAGGCCAAAGGCTTCGGCAGCGAGAGCTTCCTGTCGTTCGTCGCGGTGGCGCTATGGCCGTGGCTGGCCGCGCAGGAGGGCATCCAGCGCGCCGCCACCAGTCTCGCCGGCTACGCGGGTCTAATTCGCAAGGTCGCGTTCCCCCACGAGCTCGTGATCTACGCGTCGGTGGCCGCCACGCTGACGTTGCAGCTTGCGGGCTACCTGGTCGTGCTTTTGGCGCTCGTCGCCTTCGGCGAACCCATTCACCTCGAAGGCCTGCTGCTGGCACTGCCGCTGTGGGTGGTGATGGCCACCGGCATCGTCGGCATTGCGTTGTTCTTCGCGGCGCTGCAGGTCTTTGTCCGCGACGTCGAGCATGTGCTGATGCCCGCGCTGATGATTCTGATGTACCTCACCCCGATCCTGTATCCGCTGACGTTGGTGCCGGAAGTGATGCGACCGTGGGTGGCCATGAATCCCTTCAGCTGGATCGTGGGCCGGCTGCGTGACGCGTTGCTCGACGGCAAGCTCGCGCTTGAATGGGGCGACGCGGTTGCCGTACTCGTGGCGCTGGCCATTTTCTTCGCCGGCCGGTGGGTGTTTCGGCGCCTGTCACCGTACTTCGAGGACTTCGTGTGAGCGCGCCGTTGCTCTCCCTTGAAGGCGTGGGCAAGGACTACGCGAAGGTCGAGTCGCGTGGCGGGCGGCTGCGCCTGGTCTGGGACCTGTTGCGCGGCCATGGTGCCGCCCACGTGTTCCGCGCGCTGGACGACGTCAGCTTCACGCTGCAGCGGGGGCAGTCGCTGGGCATCGTCGGTGAAAACGGCGCGGGCAAATCCACGCTGCTGAAGATCGTGGCCGGCGTGATCGCTCCTACGCGCGGTCGGGTGCGGGTCAACGGCCGCGTCGGTGCGCTGCTCGAGCTGGGCTCCGGTTTTCATCCGGACTACACCGGCCTTGCCAACATCGAGTTGTCGGCAGCATTGCTCGGACTGTCGCCGCGCGAGATTGCCTCCAAGCGCGAGGAGATCGTGGCGTTTGCCGACATCGGCGACCACATCAACGACCCGATCAAGAACTACTCGTCGGGCATGGTGGTCAGGCTCGGCTTTGCGGTTGCCACCGCCCTGCGGCCCGACATTCTCATCACCGACGAAGTGCTCGCGGTGGGCGACGAATCATTCCAGAAGAAGTGCATCGCTTGGATGGAGGATTACCTGTCCGACGGCGGCACATTGCTGTTGTGCTCGCACAGCATGTATCACATTCAGAAACTGTGCCGCCACGCGATCTGGCTGCGCAATGGCCAGGTCGTGCGCGATGGCGCTGCAATGGACGTGACGCAGGCTTACCTTGCCTTCCATGAGGAAAAGTCCGCGCAGTCGAGGCAACCGATGGCCACCGCCGTGGCCCACGCCGCCGGCATCTACGCCGTGCAAAGCCTGACCATCGAGCCCGAGGGTTCGCTATCGCAAGGTGAGACCTTGGCTATTCGCGGCGAGGTCTTTTCGCCCGATGGCCGCGCCCCGGTGGTGCTGCTGGGCATTGTCCGCGCCGACGGCACCCCGGTTTATGGCGTGGCCAGCGACATGGAAGGGGTCGCCTTGCTGCCCTTGCCCGGCAACCGGTTTGCGTTCGGGTTGACCTTGCCGGCACTGCAGCTGCTGCCCGGCAAGTACGTGGTGCGCGCGCATGCAATGGATCCCGAGGGCGTGCGCCTGTTTGACAACGTGGAGCGCCCGTTTGTCGTCAGTGGCGCGTCCCGCGAAATGGGTTTTGTGCGCCTCCCGCATCGCTGGCACGATCCGGTGTGAAGCGGGGCGCCATGGCGCCAACCGGCGCTCGGGCCGCCATCGGCTAAAATTGCGCCGTGCGCAGCGTTGCACCCGCGACCGCGCCACCTGCCATGCAGAAACCCCTCGAATTCACCGGCGAACGCTTCGTCCCGGGCCTGCCCGGGGAAATTGCGCACGAGCATTGGCATCGCTATGCATTTGCGCGTCGCTTCGTCGCCGGCAAGCGGGTGCTCGATGTCGCCAGCGGCGAGGGTTATGGCAGCATGCTGCTTGCCGCGACCGCAGGCAGTGTGATTGGCGTCGACGTCGATTCCGCCGCGGTGGCACACGCGCAAGCCACCTACGCGCAGCAGTCCAACGTGCGCTTCGAGTGCGGGTCTGCTGCGGCGTTGCCGCTCGCCGATGCATCGGTCGACGCGGTGGTCTCCTTCGAAACAATCGAGCATTTGCCGCGCGCGATGCAACCCGCGATGCTCGCCGAAATCGCGCGGGTGTTGACGCCCGCCGGCATCCTCGTCCTGTCGGCCCCCAACCCCGCCGAGTATTCCGACGCCCGTGGGTACCGCAATCCGTTTCACCTGCACGAACCCACGCGCGACGAACTGGACGCCATGCTTGCCGTCGCATTTCCGATGCGGCGCTGGTTTCGGCAGCGACGGTATTTCGGATCGGCGATGTGGAGCGAGAACGCGCTGCCTGGTGTGGAGACCTTCGCGGGTGACGATGCGCACGTCGACGCGGCCACGCCGCCGGCAGCGATGTACTTTGTGGTCGTCGCGGCGCGGGCGGCAACCGCCATGGTTCCCGATGCGCCAGGACTGTCGCTGTTTTCCGATCCCGCCGAAGTCGAACTCGCGCGCCTCGATGCCCGCGCCGCCGAAGTCCTGCGCCTCGATGCCTTGCTGCGTGAACGCGATGACGCGCTCGATCGCCAGACCACGCACATCCGGCACCTGGAGGAATTGGTCGAGGTTCGCGAGCGCATCGTCGTCGAGCGCGACGCGCAACTCGACGCGGCAGCGCTGGCCCACGACGCACTGATTGCGGAGCGCGAGCAGGCCGCCCACCAGCGCGACATGCTGGCGCTCGAGCGCGACACGCTGGCCGGCGAACGCGCGGCTGCCATGCGTGCGCGCGACAGCGCCAACGAAGCGTTGGGCTCGGCGCGGCAGGCGGTGGACGCACTGGAAGCGGAACGGGTGCGCCTCGAACGGGCGCTGGCGGCACAGGAACGCCTCATCGCCTATCGGCAAAGCGTGCGCGGGTGGCTGGCACTGCCGTGGATGCGCCTCCAGCTATGGTGGCAGCACAGGCGCGGGTCGTGAACACCGCAACACCGCATTACGTCATCGATGTCGTCGTACCGGTCTATAACGCGCCGGACGACGTGCGCCTTTGCGTTGCCAGCGTGTTGGCAACCTTGCGTCCCGACGTGCGCCTGGTGCTGATCGACGATGCCTCGCCGCATCCGGGCGTAGCGGCGGTCTTCGCCGAGTTGGAACAGCGCGCGCATCCACAGGTGGTGCTGCTCCGCAATGACGTCAATCGCGGCTTCACCGGCACGGCCAACCGGGGCATGGGATTGTCGCGCGCGGACGTGATCCTGCTCAACTCGGACACGATCGTCACGACCGGGTGGCTGGACGCGTTGATGCATTGTGCCGCCACCGACGCCCGCATCGGCACGATCACGCCGTTTTCCAACAACGCCGAGATCTGCTCGTTCCCCGAATTCTGCGTCGCCAATGCATGGCCCGCTGATGATGATGCCAATCGAGTGGCTGTGGCGATGGCTGCCGCTGCAGTGCCGTCGTATCCCGACTTGCCCACCGGCGTCGGCTTCTGCATGTTCGTCCGGCGTGCGCTGCTCGACGCCATCGGCGACTTCGACGTCGCCTTCGGCCTGGGTTATGGCGAGGAAAACGATTTCTGCCTTCGTGCCGCCGCGGCGGGCTGGCGCAACGTGCTCGCCGACAACGCGTTCGTCGTGCACACCGGGGGGCGCTCATTCGAAGGGCAGAAGGCATGGCTCGGTCCGCGCAACATGGCGCTGCTGCTCGAGCGGCATCCGCACTACCTCGACATGGTGCACGCGTATATCGCGGCCGATCCGCTGCGTCCGCTGCGCGCAGCCGCCGCGCTGCGCCTTGCCGTGGCCACCGCGCCCGGGCGAGGTGTGCTGCACGTGATACACCATCATGGCGGCGGCACCGAAACGCATGTGCGAGCTTTGATCCACGCGTCGCGGGACCGCTGGCGGCACTATCTCGCGATTGCCGTGGGCGACCTTTGGCAGGTGGAGGAGCATCGTGCCGACGGCAACGTCGTCACCTTCGAATTCCTGCGTACCGCGCACGAGCCGTGGCGCGACTACGTTGGCGGGATATGCGCGACCTTCGGTGTCGCGCTCATCCACCTGCATAATATCTCGGCCTGCCGCGACGGCATCCTCACGGCGCTCGAAGACCTTCACGTGCCATTCGGCTACACGGTGCACGATCTCAACTTTGCGTGCCCCACGATCACATTTCTCGATGCCAGCGGATTCTTCTGCGGTACGCAGACCGACCCGGCAATCTGCAGTCGTTGTCTTGCTGCGCAACCGCCGTTCGTCGACGTCAACATCGTCGAGTGGCGCGCGCGGCACCATGCGCTGCTGGCACGCGCGGCGTTCCGCATCGCGCCGTCGCAATGGGTTGCCGCGACGCTGCAACGCTATTTTCCGGACTGCCCGGCCACGGTGATCGCGCACGGCGCGGCTGCGGGCGTGTCGCCTCCGGGCGTACCGTTGCCGTTGACGGTACCTGACGACGGCGTTCCCACCGTCGCGTTGCTGGGCGCCATCGGCCCGGACAAGGGCGCGCGCCGCATCGAACGCCTGGTGAGGCTATCGCGCGAACGCAACGCGCCGGTTCGCTTCGTGCTGATCGGCTACATGGATGTCGAGCATGGGCCGGTGCAGTCACCGGATGCGCGGTTCACCGTGCACGGTCGCTACGTGGCATCGGAGTTGCCGGGACTGCTCGATCACTATCGCGTGGCACTGGTCCTGTTTCCGTCGGCAGGACCCGAAACGTTCAGCTATACGCTGACGGAAGCCTGGAGTGCCGGCCGCCCGGCGATCGTGCCGCCGATCGGCGCGTTGGCCGAGCGCGTGCACGGTAGCGGCGCGGGCGTGGTGCTGACCGATGCGGAATGGCGCGACGAGGCGAAGATGCTCGACCGTCTCATGGCAGAGCTTGGCGCCCCGGGACGCGAACGGCTGGCCATGATGGCCAGTGCAGCCCGCGCGCTTCCGCATGCAACGATCGAAGCGATGACCCGGCAGACATTCGCGCTCTACGTGGACGCAATTGCATCACACGTGAGTCCAACGGTCGCCGGAACAGTCTTTGAACCTGGCCGGATGCGTGCGGCTCTGGGCTACGTGGCGTGGCAGCCACCCGCGCCGTTGCGCGCCCCTGCGTCCGGCGCGCACGCCGGTTGGCTCGCGCGCCTCGCCCGGGCGGCACTTGCACGGCGGCACACGGTTGCGGGCCGCGTGCTGGCGCGCTGCACACCGGCGCCCCTGCTGGCGGCTCTCCGCTCGCGCCTGAAGCCATGACCACCGAAACGATGACCGCGTGGGTGGTCCGTGGTCGCGCCCATCAGAGTGACGGGCGGGCAGCCGATGCGCTCCCGTGCTTTCGCCTGGCGGCCCGCGAGGACCCGCAATCGCCGGTGCCGCCCTATCACCTGGGCGAGGTGCTGTGGCAGTTGGGCCTTCCCGCCGAAGCCGTTGCTGCCTGGCATCGGTCCGCGCGGCTCGACCGAGGTTTCGTTCCGCCACGACAGGCGCTGAGTGAAGCGGCGCTGCTCCATGGTGATTTCGCCAGCGCGACGCAGATCGCCGGTGAGGCTACAGCGGCGGCACCGCAGAATGATCGCGCGCACGCCGCTGCCGCCGCGGCCGCGGCGGCGCTGCATGATGACGCCGCGATGATCCTGTGCGCAGCGCAGATCGAGCGCAACCCTGCGCTGGTCGGGGTGCCAGCGCTGGCCAATGCCTATGCGGCGGCACTTGCCGCGGACCCATCGGCGGCACGCACGGCCTTATTCGACGCATTGGCCAGATGCGCCGCCAACGCGCCGCCGGCCTTGCTTGCAACGCTCGCTGAACTGGGCGTCCCGATCCCGGCCGATACCGCCGGTCGCGCGTGGATTCCGGATGATGCCGAGCCATTGCGTCGGCTGGCGGTGGCCGCGGCGCACGCAGATCCGCAACTGGCGACGCGGTTCGGGCAACACTACAGCACGTTGACCGCGTCGCGCGCGGCGCCCCCGGTGCCGCTGCTGTGGCCGCGGCGGACGGCGGGGTACGCGCTGCGCATCGCGTGGATCGCGCCCGCGCTGGGTACCGCAGCCTGGACGGCGTGGCTGGTCACGCTCGCCGCCATGAAGGCGCCACTCGATGCGCAACACGTTGTGCTGACCACCGCTGCGCCCGATGCGGTGCATGCCGCCCTTGCCACCACGATGCTGACGGATGCGGCGCTGCTCGCGATGCCGGCGCAACCCGATGTGGATGTCGGACGCGCGCTGGCCGCCCGTGATTGTGACGTGCTGGTCGATGCTGCAGGGCTGACACTCGCCACCGGGAAGTTGCTTGCCATGCGTCCGGCACGACGCGTCGTTGCGCTCGCCACTGGGGTGCCGGAACATCCGGCGCCGCTGGTCGATGCCCGCGTGGACGGCAGTATCATGCTCGACCGGATGCTGCTGGAAGTCCAGGCGGGCGTCGGTGACAGCGGACAGCTGTCAATCGCGGACCTCATGGGCCGTTGGGACGCCGCGATCGCGCTGCACCGGGATGGCAACATCGAAGCGGCGGGCGTCGGCTATGCGGAGGTCCTGCGGGAACAACCGCGATGGGCTCCCGCGTGGCAAATGGTGGGCAATATCGCCAGCGCTGCTGGCAACCTGGACGAGGCGCGCGCTGCATTCGACGCGGCACTTGCCGCGGCGCCGGATTTTGTGGAAGCGCGCATATCCGCGGCCGAGTTGGCAGTGGCCACCGGACGTCCCGACGATGCAGTAACGCTGGCGCGTGACGGACTGGTTCGCGCGCCACGCGACGTGAGCCTGTGGCGCGTACTTGGACAAGCTGAACTTGCGCGTCGCGAGGGCAAGGCGGCGGAAGCAGCGTTTGCCACCGCGCTGCGATTCGCGCCGGCGCAGGCCGACCTGCATTTCCTGAGTGGCATCGCGCAGCAGATGGCGGGTGATCGGGACGCCGCAGTACGCGCATGGCAACGCGCGCTGACGTTCGATCCCGCCATGGTCGCGGCTGATTTCAACCTGGGCGTGTTGTTTGCGCAAGGCGGCAACGTCGATGCTGCCGTCGCCGCGTTCAGCCAGGTGCTGCAGATCGAACCCACGCATGTGGCGGCCTACAAGAGCCTCGGTGAAACGCTCTTTGCCGCCGGCCGCATCGACGCATGGCTCGCCAACTTCGATCGCTTTCGTGCGCACTGCCCGACGGCGATGCCAATGGCCGTACAGTCGCTTGAGGTGAGCGCGCATCGCGCCGACTTCGGGCAGATCGAGGCAACGCTCGATGGTCTTCGCCGCGACACCTTTGTCGCGGCCACCGCCGCCGAAATGGTCGATTGCCTCGAGGAACTCCTCTACCTGCTGCTGTTCGTCGACGTCGAGCCCGAACTGCTGCTGACGATGATGTGGCGCTACGACGCCGCGGCGCAGAAGGTCTACGGTGCGCCCAACCCGCCCTCGGGGCCGCGCCGGCCTGGCCCGGTGCGCATCGGTTATCTGTCGGCGGACCTGCGCAATCACGTGATGGGCAAGATGATATGGCAAGCCGTGGCGCATCATGACCGCGGTCGATTCGATGTCCATTGCTACGCGATGTCGAGCGCGCGCGACGAATGGACCGAGCGTTTCGCGGCTATGGCCACGCAATACGTCGACTTGACCGGCCTCGACGACGCGGCTGCAGCCATGCGCATCCGCGCCGATGACCTCGACGTGCTGGTTGACCTTTCCACGCATACCCGCGGGGCGCGGCCGGGCATCCTGGCGCGCAAGCCGGCGCGCGTGCAGATCACGCATGTTGCCAGCGCCGGGACGCTCGGCTTGGCGGCCATCGATTTCAAGCTCACCGATCATCATGCCGATCTACCGGAGAGTGCCGCCTTCCAGATTGAACGCCTGCTGCCGATGGACGGATGCGTCTATCCTTATCGCCACGTCGCTCCCGCCACCGATCACCCATTCAACCGTGCGTCGCTGGGCATCGCGGCCGACGCGGTCGTCATCGGCGCGTTCGTCACGCCACTGAAGTTGTCGCGGCGCTGCCTCGCACTATGGCGCGATGTCCTGCAACAGGTTCCCCGCGCGGTCCTCGCGTTTTCGCCGGCCAATCCGGCGCATCGGGCGAGCTACCTGCGACTTGCCCGCACTGCCGACATCGGCGAGAAACGCGTGGTGTTCATTCCGCAGGGCCGCGATGATGCGCAGAACCAGGCGCGCTATCACCTCGTCGACTTCGTGCTGGATACGATGCCCTTCGGGGGCGTCAACGGAACGCTCGAAGCGCTGGACATGCAGGTACCGGTAGTGACGCTCGTCGGGCGGCGCCATGGCGAGCGCACGTCGTACTCGATCCTGACCAATCTTGGCGTGACCGAGACCATCGCGCAGTCGGGACGGGAATATGTGCGCATAGCGCAGCGACTCGCCGATGATCCAGGCTTTCGCGCGGATGTGCGCGCCCGCATTGCCGCCGGATTGACCGGTTCGCCGCTGGTCGACATGCCTGCCCATACGCGCCATCTCGAGGCTGCGTACCTTCGGGCAATGTCCGCAGCGGCGCCCGTCAGTGGCGCGGCAGGCTGAACCGCCCATGGCCGAACCGCGCCTGCCACTGATCGCCACGCGCCTGGCGCGTGGCGATGCGCTGGCCGCGATCGCGTTGGCGGATACGCTGTTGGCCGAGGGTGCGCTGGCGATGCCGGACCGCATCGCGGCGCTGGTCCTGCGCGCGCGCGCTTTCGAGGCTATGGCGGATCGTGATCGCGCGATCGTCGACCTCGAGGGCGCCCTGGCGCTCGACGCGTCGCAGGCCAAGGTCTGGAACGAACTCGGCCTCGTATGCGCGGATGCCGGT
>JANMCS010000104.1:0-9186 GCA_031361405.1 Betaproteobacteria bacterium | reverse complement strand
CTTGTAGGCCATGGCCACCAGCGTTGGCATCTTGGCGATCAGGCGGATGGCCGAGATGTCGCGTTGCCGCGCGTCGTGCAGGTTCATCGAATCGGGATAGAAGGCCGACAGCGCGCCGACGAGGCCCGTCATCACCGCCATCGGGTGCGCGTCACGGCGAAAGCCGCGCATGAAGAAGTGCATCTGTTCGTTGACCATCGTGTGCATGGTCACGCGCGAGACGAAATCTTCCTTCTCCGACGGGGTGGGCAACTCGCCGTACAGCAGCAGGTAACAGGTCTCGAGGTAGTCGCAGCGCTGCGCGAGTTCCTCGATCGGATAGCCGCGATAGAGCAGCTCGCCCTTGTCGCCGTCGATATACGTGATCGCCGAGTTGCACGCCGCGGTGGACATGAAGCCGGAGTCGAAGGTGAACTTGCCCGTCTTTCCGTACAGCGTACGGATATCGATGACGTCGGGCCCCACGGTACCGGAAAGCACGGGGAACGCGAGCGACGGCGTGCCGTCCGAAAATTCGAGCTTGGCGGTGCGGTCAGTCATGGCAGGAGCACTCCGGGAAATTCATCGATCCGCGCCGCGACAACGCGGGCGGCACATCGCCTCCAGCAGCGCCTGCATCGGTGCCTTCATGCAGTGCGCAAGTGTTGCAACAACGGCACTACGCCATCATCCAGCGGCTCGGCACGCCCGGACAACAGGTCCCACAATTCGGTGTCGGGCAGGTCGAGCAGCCGATCCAGCATCGCCACTTCATCCTCGGCGATGGCCGCGCCTCGCTGATCGAGAAAACGCGTCAGCACCAGGTCATTCTCGAGCATCCCGCGCCGGCAGCGCCAGCGGATGCGGTTCAGTCGTTCGGCATCAAGCACGGCACCCTCGCATTGGCTGCTTCACGGCAGGCGCGACGGCCGGCGGCGTCACGATGTCACACCGCCCGTTTCACCATGATGTCCTTGATCTTGCCGATCGCGCTCGAGGGGTTGAGGTTCTTCGGGCAGACGTCGACGCAGTTCATGATCGTGTGGCAGCGGAACAGCCGGTACGGATCCTCGAGGTTGTCGATGCGCTTCTCGCTGTCCTGGTCGCGGCTGTCGGCAATGAAACGGTAGGCGGCAAGCAGGCCGGCGGGACCGACGAACTTGTCCGGGTTCCACCAGAACGACGGGCACGCGGTGGAGCAGCACGCGCAAAGGATGCATTCGTACAGGCCATCCAGCTCCTCGCGATCCTCGGGCGACTGCAGGCGCTCCTTTTCGGGAGCCGGGCTGTCGTTGACGAGATAGGGCTTGATCGAATGGTATTGCTTGAAGAACTGGCTCATGTCCACGATCAGGTCGCGGATCACCGGCAGCCCGGGGAGCGGGCGCAGTTCCACCGGCTCCTTCACATCGTTGAGATTGGTGATGCAGGCCAGCCCGTTCTTGCCGTTGATGTTCATGGCGTCGGAACCGCACACGCCTTCGCGGCAGCTGCGCCGGAATGACAGCGTGTCGTCCTGCACCTTGAGCCTGATCAGCGCATCGAGCAGCATCCGGTCCGTCGGCTCGAGCGCGACGTCATAGTCCCGGGTGTACGGTTTGCTGTCCTTTTCAGGATCGTAACGATAAATGCGAAATTTCATGAAGGAACGTCCATCAGTACGTTCTCGCCTTCGGCGGGAAGGCTTCGACCGAGAGCGGTTTCAGATTGACCGGCTTGTAATCCATCCGGTTCCCTTCGCGATACCACAACGAGTGCTTCAGCCATTGCGCATCGTCCCGCGTGGGGTAGTCGCTGCGCGCCTGCGCGCCACGGGACTCCTTGCGGGCTTCGGCAGACACCACCGTGGCCTTGGCGGTTTCAATCAGATTGTCGAGTTCCAACGCTTCGACGCGGGCGGTGTTGAACACGTTGCTCTTGTCGGCGATTGCCGTGCGGGCGACGCGTCCTTCGAGTGCCATGATCTGCGCGACGCCTTCGGTAAGCAGCGTTTCGTTGCGGAACACGCCGCAATGCGCGGTCATCGACTTGCGGATGGCTTGCGCGACGTCGGGCACCGATTCGCCCGACGTGGCGCCATCGAGGCGCGCGAGTCGCGCGCGCGACAGGTCGCCGGCATCGCGCGGCAGTTCCTTGTGCGCGTGGGCCTTCAGGTTCTGCTCGACGATGTGCTCGCCCGCTGCGCGACCGAAGACCAGCAGGTCGAGCAGCGAATTGGTGCCGAGGCGATTGGCGCCGTGCACCGACACGCAGGCGCATTCGCCGACCGCATACAGCCCGTTGATCACGCTGTTGGGGTTGCCGTTCTTCGGCGCCACGACCTGCCCGTGGATGTTGGTGGGAATGCCGCCCATCTGGTAGTGGATGGTGGGCACGACCGGAATCGGTTCCTTGATCGGATCGACGTTGGCGAACTTGATGGCGATTTCGCGGATCGACGGCAACCGTTTCAGGATGACGTCGGGGCCGAGATGGTCGAGCTTCAGCAGCACGTGGTCCTTGTGCGGACCGCAGCCGCGGCCTTCCTTGATTTCCTGGTCCATCGAGCGCGACACCACGTCGCGCGACGCCAGGTCCTTCAGGTTGGGCGCATAGCGCTCCATGAAGCGCTCGCCGTCGCTGTTGAGCAGGATGCCGCCCTCGCCGCGTACGCCTTCGGTGATCAGCACGCCCGCGCCGGCCACGCCGGTGGGATGGAACTGCCAGAATTCCATGTCCTCGAGCGGGATGCCGGCGCGCGCCGCCATGCCGAGGCCGTCGCCGGTGTTGATGAACGCATTGGTCGACGCGGCAAAGATGCGCCCTGCACCACCCGTGGCGAAGACCGTGGTCTTGGCCTGCAGGATCATCACTTCGCCGGTTTCCATTTCGTAGGCGACGACGCCCACCACGTCGCCGTCGGCATCGCGGATCAGGTCGAGCGCCATCCACTCGATGAAGAATTGCGTGTGCGCCCGCACGTTGCGCTGGTACAGCGTGTGCAGCATCGCGTGACCGGTGCGGTCGGCCGCCGCGCACGCGCGCGACACCGCCTTCTCGCCGAAGTTGGCCGAGTGGCCACCGAACGGACGCTGGTAGATCGTGCCGTCGGCATTGCGATCAAACGGCATGCCGAAGTGTTCAAGCTCGTAGACCACCTTGGGCGCCATCCGGCACATGTACTCGATGGCGTCCTGGTCACCCAGCCAGTCCGACCCCTTGATGGTGTCGTACATGTGCCAGAGCCAGTGATCCTCGGCCATGTTGCCGAGCGAGGCGCCGATGCCGCCTTGCGCCGCCACCGTGTGCGAGCGCGTGGGAAACACCTTGGTGAGCACCGCCACCGACAACCCGGCTTCGGCGAGCTTCAACGAGGCCCGCATGCCGGCGCCACCGGCACCGATGATGAGCGCATCGAATTTACGTACAGGCAGCGTGGTCAACGGAGTCACGAACGACCTTCGAGAACATGGTGGCGGGCGATCACGCGCCGCGTCCCCACAACACGTTGATCGTCCAGCCGGCATAACCGATCAACAGGATGATCACCGCGCATTGCAGTGCGATCCGCACCCCAACGGGTTTGACATAGTCCATCGCGATGTTGCGCACGCCGATCCAGGCATGCCACAGCAACGCGACCATGAAGATGAACGTGGCGATGCGAAACGGCTCGAACCGGAATACCGCGAGCCAGGTGGCGTAGTCGAGGCCGCCGTACCACAGGAGGAGGCCGAGGATCAGCAACGTGTACAGCGCCATGACCACGGCGGTGATGCGCTGCGCCAGCCAGTCGCGCCAGCCGTAGTGCGCCCCCACGGGAACGCGTTTGGACGTCACCATAGCCGGATCGCCACGCCGAGCGTCAACAGCAGCGACAGCACCAGTGCAATGGCGGCCGAGCGGCGCCCCGCCTGCAGCGTGACGCCGATATGCAGGTCCATCACCAGGTGCCGGATGCCGGCCAGGAAGTGATGCAGATAGGCCCACGCCAGCGCCAGCAGGAACAGCTTGCCGAGCGGGTGCGCGGCCATGCCCTGAATGGCCGCCCAGGCGTCGGCCGACACCAGCGCACGCTGCACAGCCCACAACAGGAACGGGATGCCGGCCAGGAACAGCAGCGCGCCGCTCACGCGGTGCAGGATGGAGACGAACGCCGGCAACGGCAGGCGGATGGCCAGCAGGTTCAGGTAAACCGGACGGGGTCTTGCAGCGGGTCGAATCAGCGCAGCCATGGGGTGGGAAGCCGGGAAATGTCGCGATGAAATGGGCGGCGTGTCGGGTGCAACCGGGAAATCAGCGGTTTTGTTGCGCAGCACACAAATTATAGCCGTTTCAGGGTGCTTCCCGCCAGAAGTGGTATCGACAAACGCGGTCCGCGCCTCGACAACCGCGCGTGACGGCGCAGGTCGGCCGGCCGCGGCGCGAATGCGGCAAATCCGTCACAATAATTCGTTCAGGTAGTGAAACGATGCCGTGGCACAAAGGCCGCGGCGGACCTCGACGGGACGGTCGCCGTATGTCAGCGTCACGCGGTCCACCGCGAGCAGCGCGGTGCCCGGTGCTACGCCCAGGACCGCGGCGGCGGCGGGATCGGCGGGCACCGCCCGGATCCTTTCCTGCGCCTGCAGCATGCGCACGCCGAATTGCGACTCGAAGAACGCGTACATCGAACCGCGGTAAGCGTCATAGCGCGCCTTGGTCAGACCCTTGAACAGCGTTGCGGGCAGCGTGATTTCGTCGAGCACCACCGGTTCGCCGTCGTAGTCGAGCACCCGCCGCAGCACCAGCACGGGATCGCCGAGCTTCAGACCCAGGAGCCGTGCAATATCGGCCGGCGCCTTGGTCCGGCGGACGTCCAGCAGGCGGCTGGTCGGCTGGATGTCCTTGCCCGCGTTGCTGCGGATGCGCAGGAACCGGAACAGCGACGCGCGCTCCTCGGTATGAGTGGCGACAAACGTGCCCTTGCCCTGGCGCCGCACGACGAGGTTGTCGGCCGCGAGGGCGTCGACGGCCTTGCGCGCCGTGCCCTGGGATACACCGAAGCGACGCGCCAGTTCGATTTCGGACGGAATGGCCTCGCCGGGACGCCATTCGCGCGCGTCGAGCCGATCCTCCAGCAGCGCCTTGATCTGCAAATACAGGGGCGCAAATGAGGGGACGGCGTTGGCGGTGGCGCTGGGGTCGGTCACGGGGCGATGATCGTGGCGTACGGAACCGGTTGCCGCGGGTTGTCACGCGGCGCCCGGATGGCCCGATTATCGGCAGCCGGAGCGCTGTTGTCTATCTCCTGTCTAATGTCTTGTATAAGATATAGGACATCGTTGACAGTGCCACCGCCGGGGGCCTAGAATGCCGCATTGCAGTCGGTGTGCGCTGCCCTCCCGGGCGCACCCACAATCGCCGCGGCGTCTGTTGCGCCGCACCATCCCCACCGATGGCGCATGCATGTCCGCTGCCGGCCCCACCGGCAAGCCTTCAATGTCCAGGAGCCCCCAATGAAAGCACCCGTCCGCGTCGCCGTCACTGGCGCAGCCGGCCAGATTGGCTACGCATTGCTGTTTCGGATCGCCTCGGGCGACATGCTCGGCCGCGATCAGCCCGTCATCCTGCAGCTGCTGGAGCTTCCGCTCGAAGGCGCGCAGGCAGCGTTGAAGGGCGTGATGATGGAACTGGAAGATTGCGCGTTTCCGCTGCTGGTGGGCATGGTCGGCACCGCCGACCCCAGGATCGCGTTCAAGGATGTGGACTGCGCGCTGCTGGTCGGTGCCAAGCCGCGCGGCCCGGGCATGGAACGCAAGGACCTGCTGCTCGAAAACGCCAAGATCTTCGTCGAGCAAGGCAAGGCTCTGGACGCCGTCGCTTCGCGCAACGTCAAGGTGCTGGTCGTGGGGAATCCCGCCAATACCAATGCGTACATCACGATGAAGTCCGCGCCGTCGCTGCCGCAGAAGAATTTCACCGCCATGCTGCGCCTCGACCACAATCGTGCGCTGTCGCAAGTGGCCACCAAGAGCGGCAAGCCGGTCCGCGACATCGAGAAGATGGTGGTCTGGGGCAATCACTCGCCGACGATGTATGCCGACTATCGCTTCGCCACCGTCAATGGCGCGTCGCTGAAGGACCTCATCAACGACGAGACTTGGAACCGCACCGAATTCCTGCCCAAGGTAGGCAAGCGCGGCGCCGCCATCATCGAAGCGCGCAAGTTGTCGTCGGCCGCGTCGGCGGCCAATGCCGCCATCGACCACATGCGCGACTGGATCCTCGGCAGCGGTGGCAAGTGGGTCACGATGGGCATTGCGTCGGATGGCAGCTACGGCATTCCGCAGGACACGATGTTCGGTTTCCCGGTTACCACCGCCAACGGCGAATACGCGCTGGTCCGCGACCTGCCCATCGACGAATTCTCGCGGGAGCGGATCAACGTCACGCTGCAGGAATTGAACGAAGAACGCGCCGGCGTCGCGCCGATGCTGGGCTGATGATCGCCAGCGCGCCGTGACCATCCGTTGCCGCCGCTTCGCCGCGCGCCTTCGCCTGCCGGGGGTGGCGTGAACGCGCCCGCCGAGGGCGCCCGGTTGGCGCGGCCGCCCTACGATGCAGCCCTGACCGACATCGCAAGCTATGTGCAGGCAACGCTGGCACCGTCGGCCGAAGCGTTGACCACCGCGCACTGGAGCCTTCTCGACGCGCTGGGCTGCGGCCTCGAGTCGCTCGACTACCCGGCCTGCACCAAACTCCTGGGACCCACGGTGCCGGGCACGATCGTACCGGGCGGCGCGCTGGTGCCCGGCACGTCGTACGAACTCGATCCCGTCACCGCGGCGTTCACGCTCGGCACGATGATCCGCTGGCTCGACTACAACGACACGTGGCTGGCGGCGGAATGGGGTCACCCGTCTGACAACATCGGCGGCATTCTTGCGGTGGCCGACTGGCAGTCGCGCAACGGTCACGCCATCGCGATGCGCGAAGTGCTCCTGGCCATGATCAAGGCCTATGAAATCCAGGGTGTGCTGGCGCTCGACAATGCGTTCAATCGCGTCGGCCTCGACCACGTGGTGCTGGTTAAGGTCGCGACCACGGCCGTGGTCGCGCAGATGCTGGGGCTGCCGCCCGAACAATTGATCGCCGCGCTGTCGCTGGCGTTTGTCGACGGCCAGGCACTGCGCACGTACCGGCAGGCGCCCAACACGGGCTCGCGCAAGAGTTGGGCCGCCGGCGACGCCACCGCCCGTGGCGTCCGGCTCGCGCTCATCGCCCGCACCGGCGAAATGGGTTATCCATCGGCGCTCTCCGCACCCTTGTGGGGGTTTTGCGATGCGTCGCTGCGCGGCGCGCCGTTGCGCCGCGCGCAACCGTACGGCCAGTACGTGATGGAAAACGTGCTCTACAAGGTCAGCTTTCCTGCCGAATTCCACGCGCAGACCGCCGTGGAATGCGCGCTGGCGCTGCATCCGCAAGTCAAGGACCGGCTGGACGAAATCGCGACGATCACCGTGCGCACGCAGCAGTCCGCGTTGCGCATCATCAGCAAGGACGGGCCGCTGGCCAATCCCGCGGATCGCGATCACTGCCTGCAGTACATGATCGCCGTGCCGCTGCTGCACGGCCGGCTCACCGCTGCCGATTACGAAGACGCGGTGGCCGCCGATCCGCGTATCGACGCGCTGCGCGCCAGGATGGTCTGCGTGGAAGACGCGGCGTTCTCGCGCGACTACCTCGATCCGGCCAAGCGCTCGATCGCCAACGGCATCAGGGTCGAATTCACCGACGGCTCGCGCTTGCCCGAAGTGGTGGTCGAATATCCGGTCGGTCATCGTCGCCGCCGCGAAGAAGCACGGCCGCTGCTGGCCGAGAAATTCCACCGCAACGTTGCACGGCGCTTCGCCGGTGCCCGCCGCGACGCGCTGGTCGCGCTGGCGGCCGACGCGGCACGACTGGCCGCCATGCCCGTGCGCGATTTCGTCGACATGATGGTGATTGCCCCATGACCAACCAGCACGAGGTGACCCGATGCGCTACCTGTTGAACGCCGTTGTGGCAATGCTGACCGTGGCGGCGCTGCCCGCGCTTGCCGCGGACGAATATCCGAAGCTCAAGGCCGGCCAGTGGGAAATGTTGACGGACGCCGGCAAGGGTGCCGCGCCGCGCAAGACCACGATGTGCACCGACGACGCCGTGCAGAAGGAACTGATCGACATGGGCGTGGGCATGCAGAAGGAAATGTGCAGCAAGAACGAGATGAAGCGCGACGGCGCGCGGGTCACCTCGACATCGCAATGCAAGATCGGTGAGTCCACCATCGTCACCAAGGCGGTCATGACCTTTGCCGGCGACACGTCGTACAGGACGGAGATCGACTCCACGTATGCACCGCCCTTCATGGGCATGAAGGACGCGAAGACCACGATGGAAGGCAAGTATGTCGGCCCCTGTCGCGACGGCCTCGTGCCTGGCGACATGCTGCTGCCAGGCGGGCAGAAGATCAACATCAAGAATCTCGGCAGTGCCCGCGCGGCCGCCGCGCCCAAAGCCAAGTAACGACCTTCCATCCAAAGGGAACGCCATGAGTCACAACCTGCACGGCACGCTGTCCCAGTTCAAGCTCGCCTCCGGTGTCGCCGGCGCGTTCTACTCGCTGCCCGCGCTCGAGCGCGCGAAAATCGGTCGCATCTCGCGCCTGCCGATCTCCATCCGCATCGTGCTCGAGTCGGTGCTGCGCAATTGCGACGGCAAGAAGGTCACCGAGGAACATGTGCGGCAATTGGCCAACTGGGCGCCCATCGGCAATCGCGTCGACGAGATTCCGTTCGTGGTCGCGCGCGTGGTGCTGCAGGATTTCACCGGCGTGCCGCTGCTGGCTGACCTCGCCGCCATGCGCAACGTGGCGCACGACATGGGCCGCGACCCCAAGTCCATCGAGCCGCTGGTGCCGGTGGACCTGGTGGTCGACCACTCGGTGATGATCGATCACTACGGGACGAAGGATGCGCTGGACCTCAACATGAAGCTCGAGTTCGAGCGCAACGGCGAGCGCTACCAGTTCATGAAGTGGGGGATGCAGGCGTTCGCCACGTTCGGCGTGGTGCCGCCGGGCATCGGCATCGTCCACCAGGTCAACCTCGAATACCTGGCCCGAGGCGTGTTCATGAAGGACGGCGTGGCCTACCCCGACACCTTGGTCGGTACCGACAGCCACACCACCATGATCAACGGGATTGG
>JANMCS010000097.1:0-24614 GCA_031361405.1 Betaproteobacteria bacterium | reverse complement strand
CCAGCTGGTCGGGCATTCGGTGGACTTTGCACGCGTCACCACCGACAGCCGTGCGCTGCAGCCCGGCGATCTGTTTGTGGCGCTTGCCGGTGAAAAATTCGATGGTCACGATTTCGTGCCGACCGCGCAGGCGCAGGGCGCCGCCGCCGCGCTGGTGGCGAGCGGCCGCGCGGCGACGTTTGCGGGCAACCTCATCAGCGTGGCGGATCCGCTCGCGGCGCTCGGCGCGTTGGCGGCGCATTGGCGCGCGCGTTTCGCGTTGCCGTTGACCCTCGTTGTCGGCAGCAACGGCAAGACCACGGTCAAGGAAATGCTGGCCGCGATCCTGCGGGCGCAGCTTGGCGAGAGTGCCGTGCTGGCCACGCAGGGCAACCTCAATAATGCCATCGGGCTGCCGCTCACGCTGCTGGGCTTGCGGGCCGGGCACGGCGCCGCGGTGATCGAGCTCGGCATGAATCATCGTGGCGAAACTCGCGACCTGGCGGCCATCGCGCGGCCCAACATCGTGCTCGTCAACAACGCGCAGCGCGAGCACCAGGAATTCATGTCCAGCGTCGCCGAAGTGGCGGCCGAGCATGCGGATGCCATCGCCGCGTTGCCGCGCGGCGGTACGGCAATCGTCAACGCCGACGATGCGTTCTCCGCGGTCTGGATGATTGCCGCGCGCGCCGCAGGCGCCCGCGTGATCACCTTCGGCATCGACGGCGAAGCGGAGGTTCGCGGCCGCTGCACGTTGCGCGAGGACGGCAGCGACGTCGGCATCACGCTGCCTGCAGGTCGCATCGACGTGGTGCTGCAGGTTCCCGGCCAGCACATGGTGCGCAATGCGCTGGCAGCGGCGGCTGCGGCCACGGCAGTCGGTGTTGCGCCGGAGGCGATCCGCGCCGGCCTGCAGGCCTTTCGCCCGGCGCCGGGTCGCCTCGTTGCGCTGCGCGCGGCATCGGGGGCACGCGTGCTGGATGACAGCTACAACGCCAATCCGGATTCGATGCGGGCCGCCATCGATGTGCTGGCGGCCGCGTCCGGCACCCGGGTCCTGGTGATGGGCGACATGGGCGAAGTCGGCGCCGATGGCCCGGCGTATCACCGCGAGATCGGCGTCTACGCGCGCACCCGTGGCATCGACCGCCTGCTCGCCACCGGCGATCTGGCCCGCGAAACCGTCGCCGCGTTCGGCGCGAATGCGGAACACTGCGCCGATGTGGATACGCTGGCCGGGCGGGCGCGCGCCGCGGCCGGCGCGAACGTCGCCATCCTCGTCAAGGGCTCGCGTTTCATGCGGATGGAACGCGTGGTGGCGGCATTGACCGGCAGCATTGCGGGCGGGACGCACTGATGCTGCTCGCGCTCGCCGAATGGCTGGAACAATATGCGCGCGCGTTCAACGTGTTCGGCTACATCACACTGCGCGCGGTGCTGGCGACGATGACGGCGCTGGTGATCTCGTTCCTGGTGGGACCGAAGATGATCGCGTGGCTGTCCCGGATGAAGATCGGCCAGTCGGTGCGTGACGACGGTCCGCAATCGCATCTCGTGAAGGCGGGCACGCCCACGATGGGCGGTGCGCTGATCCTGGTGTCGATCGTGGTGACGACGCTGCTATGGGGCAACCTGTCCAACCGCTTCGTGTGGGTGGTGCTGCTGGTCACGCTCGGCTTCGGCGCAGTCGGCTGGGTCGACGACTGGCGCAAGGTCGTCTATCGCAATCCCAGGGGACTGTCGGCGCGCGCGAAATTTGCCTGGCAATCCGTGATCGGATTGACCGCCGCCGTCTATCTCGCATTTTCCATTTCGGCGCCCGACAACACCCAATTCTTCCGCCTCTTCGCGGCCTGGGTGCAAAGCGGATTCAATGTCGACCTCTCGCCCAAGGCTGATCTCATCGTCCCGTTCTTCAAGTCGGTGTCCTACCCGCTAGGGGTATGGGGATTCATCGCGCTGACTTACTGCGTGATCGTGGGTACCAGCAACGCCGTGAATCTCACCGATGGGCTCGATGGCCTCGCGATCATGCCGACGGTGATGGTGGGCAGCGCGCTGGGGATCTTCGCCTATGTGATCGGCAACACCATCTTTGCGCGCTACCTCGGCTTTCCGCATATTCCTGGCGCCGGCGAACTGGCGGTGATCTGCGGGGCCATCGCGGGCGCCGGACTCGGCTTTCTCTGGTTCAACGCATATCCCGCCGAAGTCTTCATGGGCGACGTCGGGGCGCTGGCGTTGGGCGCATCGCTTGGCACGATCGCCATCATCGTGCGCCAGGAGATCGTGCTGTTCATCATGGGCGGCGTCTTCGTCGTCGAGACCCTCTCGGTGATGATCCAGGTGATCTCGTTCAAGACCCGCGGCAAGCGCGTGTTCCGGATGGCGCCGATCCACCACCATTTCGAATTGCAGGGTTGGAAGGAGAACCAGGTCGTCGTGCGGTTCTGGATCATCACGATGCTGCTCGTCCTGTTCGGCCTGTCCACCTTGAAGCTGCGCTGACCATGAACTACACCGATCGCAATGTCGTCGTGCTGGGCCTCGGCCTCACCGGGCTCTCGCTCGTCCGGTTCCTGGTGCGGCAAGGTGCCCGCGTGCGCGTTGCCGATACGCGCGCCGAGCCGCCGTTCAAGAGTCAGTTGCTGGCCGCGCTGCCACGCGTTCCGCTCATCACCGGCGCCATCACGGACGCCACGCTCGCGGACGCCGACTTGATCGCCATCAGCCCGGGCGTGCGTCGCGACCAGCCCGCGATCGTGGCGGCGGACGCGCGTGGCGTCGAGGTAGTCGGGGACATCGAGCTGTTTGCCCGTGAGTTGCCACCGGGGCAGAAAGTGCTGGCGATCACCGGCTCCAACGGCAAGACGACGGTCACGGCGCTGACCGGCGCGCTGTGTCGCGCTGCCGGCCTCACCACGGTGGTGGCCGGCAACATCGGCGATGCGGTGCTCGACGTGTTGCTGCCCTACCAGGACACCGAGCGCGCTCGGCCGTGGCCCGATGTGTTCGTACTCGAATTGTCGAGCTTTCAGCTCGAGACCACGTCGTCGCTGCTGCCCACCGCCGCGACGGTGCTCAACGTCACCGAAAACCATCTCGATCGCTATCCGGATTTCGAGGCCTATGCGGCAGCGAAGGCGCGCATCTTCGCAGCGGGCGGCATCCAGGTCGTCAATCGCGATGATCCGCAGTCGCTGGGCATGCGTATCCCGGGGCGCACGCTGGAATCCTTCGGCGCCAGTGTGCCCTCTGCCGAAGGTGAGTGGGGCCTCGTTCGCTTCGACGGGGTGACGTGGCTCGCCCACGGGGGCGGCTTGCTCGTGCCCACGGCATCGCTTTCGCTGGTGGGCCGGCACAACGCTCTCAATGCGTTGGCCGCGCTTGCACTCACGTCTACCGTAGCGCGGATCGATCGGCGCATGCTCGATGCGCTGAAGGCTTTCGAAGGCCTGCCGCACCGAATGCAGCGCGTTGCCGAGGCCGGCCGCGTTATCTTCATCGACGATTCGAAAGCCACCACCGTGGTGGCCACGCAAGCCGCGCTCGATGGCATCGAGCGCCCCGCAGTCCTGATCGCGGGCGGTGACGGCAAGGGCCAGGATTTTCGTGCGTTGAAGTCGTCCGTCGATGCCGATTGCCGCGCCGTACTGTTGATCGGCCGCGATGCGCCGCTGCTGGCGGCCGCGCTTGCGGGCACACCGGCACGCGTGGAACAAGTGGGCACGCTGGACGCCGCGGTCGACCGCGCACTGGCGCTGGCCGAGCCGGGGGATGCGGTGTTGTTGTCGCCGGCCTGTGCGAGCCTCGACCAGTTCGCGAACTTCGCGCAGCGCGGCGATCGCTTTGCCACGCTGGTGCGCGCCCGCATCGCCGAAACGGAGTCGCATGCGTAAGGCGATCACCATGTCCGGTCCCGCGCGCATGCTGGCGGCGCTGGCACCTGCAAGCGCTCCGACCCGCGTGGCCGGCAGTCCGGGCGGCTCCGCGGGGCGCGACGCGCGTGCGATGCGCGTGTACGACGCGACGCTCGCGTGGTCCGCGCTGTTGCTGCTTGCCATCGGCGTGGTCATGGTCTATTCGTCCTCAATTGCGATGGCGGAGACCTCGACGCACACCGGGTACCGCGCATGGTATTTCCTCGCGCGCCACGCCACCTTCGTGGCGATTGGCCTGGCTGGCGCGGCCGTCATGTTCCAGGTGCCCGTGCGGGCATGGCATCGCAGCGCGCCGTGGATCTTCATCGGCGGAGTCGTGCTGCTGATCCTGGTGCTCGTGCCGGGCATCGGCAGGTCGGTCAATGGTTCGCGGCGCTGGCTGTCGCTCTTCATCGTCAACGTGCAGCCGTCCGAGTTCATGAAACTGGCGGTCGTGCTCTACGCGGCGAGTTATGCCATTCGCCGCGCGCCGTTCCTGCATGCCCAGCAGCCGTTGAAGCAGACGCTGCTGCGCGGCTTCCTGCCGTTGTTCGCGGTGATGGTGGTTACCGGTGGCCTGCTGCTGATGGAGCCGGACTTCGGCGCCTTTGTCGTCATCCTCGCGATCGCGTTCGGCATCCTGTTCCTCGGCGGGCTTGACTCGCGACTCTTTCTTGGCCTGGCGATGCTGTTGCCGGTCGCGCTGGCCGCCATTCTTGTCGCGGCACCTTACCGGCTGCAGCGCCTCACTGCGTTTCTCGATCCCTGGTCCGATCCGCTGGGCAAGGGCTACCAGCTTTCACATTCGCTCATCGCGTTCGGACGCGGCGAGTGGACCGGCGTGGGTTTGGGCTCCAGCGTCGAGAAGCTCCTGTTCCTGCCCGAGGCGCATACCGACTTCCTGCTGGCGGTGGTGGCCGAAGAGCTGGGCTTCGCCGGTGTGGCCGTCGTGCTGGCGCTGTTTGGCTGGCTGCTGTTTCGCGCGTATGCCATCGGCCGCCAGGCCGCGCTGCTGTCGCAACCATTCGCCGCGCTGGTCGCCCAGGGCATCGGCGTGTGGATCGGCTTCCAGGCCGTGATCAACATCGGCGTGAACATGGGCGTGCTGCCCACCAAGGGGCTGACGCTGCCGCTGTTGTCATTCGGCGGCAGCGGCATTCTCGCCAATTGCATCGCGCTCGCGATCCTGCTCCGTATCGATTACGAGAACCGCCGCATCTTGCGCGGTTATACCGTATGAGCAACACCATGTCCGGCACCGTGATGATCACCACCGGCGGCACGGGCGGCCACATCTTTCCGGGCCTCGCGGTGGCGGCCGAGCTTTCGCGTCGCGGCTGGAGCGTGTTCTGGCTCGGCACCCGCGACGGCATGGAGTCGAAGCTGGTGCCGCGGCATGGCGTCGACTTCGAAGGCATTGCGTTCGGCAGCGTTCGCGGCAAGGGACTGCGCCGGCTGCTGTTCGGTCCGCTCGCGATCATGCGGGCGTGCTGGCAAGCGTCGGGTGTGCTCGGTCGGCGTCGCCCCAACGTCGTGATCGGCTTCGGCGGCTTCGCATCGTTTCCGGGCGGCCTGATGGCGGTCGCGCGCAATACACCTTTCATCGTGCACAACCTCGACGCCAAGGCAGGGCTGGCCAATCGCGTGCTGGCCTATGGCGCCGATCGCATCCTCACCGGATTTCCCGGCGTGCTGGGCGAGGGTCGCAATCCGCGCGCGGAATGGGTCGGCAATCCGCTGCGCGCCGAAATCGTGGCGATCGCGCCACCGGAGGCGCGGCTTGCCGGACGCACCGGGCCGCTGCGGTTGCTCGTACTCGGCGGCAGCCTCGGCGCCGTGGCGCTGAATGAATGCGTGCCGCGTGCGCTGGCACTGCTGCCGCCCGATCAACGCCCGGTGGTCACGCATCAGGCGGGCGAGAAACACTTTGCCGCGCTACAGGCCGCCTATGCGCAGGCTGGCGTCACCGCGGAATGCGTGCCCTTCATCGACGACATGGGTCGGCGCTATGCCGAGGCCGACCTGGTGATCGCGCGCTCGGGTGCCACCACGGTGGCCGAACTGTGCGCGGTGGGCATCGCGAGCGTGCTCGTGCCTTATCCGCATGCGGCCGACGATCACCAGCTCGACAACGCGCAGCAACTGGCCCGCCGCGACGCTGCCGTGCTGGTGCTGCAGCGCGACCTCGATCCCAAGTCGCTGGCCGCATGGCTCGGTCAGGTGGATCGTGGGCGCCTGCTCGACATGGCGCGCGCCGCCCGTGCATTGCGCAAGGCCGACGCGGTGGACCGCGTGGCGCAAGCCTGTATCGATCTCGGGACGCGCCGATGAAGCACAAGGTCAAGCGCGTGCATTTCGTGGGCATCGGCGGCGCCGGCATGAGTGGCATCGCGGAAGTGCTCGCCACGCAGGGCTTCACCGTGTCCGGCTCCGACCTCGCCGCCAGTGCGGCCACGCGCCGCCTCGCCAATCTCGGCGTGACGATCACGATCGGTCATGCGGCCGCGCACGTCGCTGACGCCAACGCGGTCGTCGTGTCGACGGCGGTCGCGCCGGACAATCCCGAGGTGCTGGCCGCACGCGAACGCGGCATCCCGGTCGTGCCGCGCGCGTTGATGCTGGCCGAACTGATGCGCCTGAAGCAAGGCATCGCGGTGGCGGGCACGCACGGCAAGACCACGACCACCAGCCTCATCGCATCGGTGCTGGCCGAAGGCGGCCTCGATCCCACGTTCGTGATCGGTGGCCGGCTGTTATCCGCGGATGCCAACGCGCGCCTCGGCACCGGCGACTTCCTGGTCGCGGAGGCCGACGAGTCCGACGCGTCATTTCTATACCTGTCCCCGGTGCTGGCGGTGATCACCAACATCGATGAAGACCACATGGAAACCTACGGGCACGATTTCTCGCGGCTCACCCGTGCCTTCGTCGATTTCCTGCAGCGACTTCCGTTCTACGGCGTTGCAGTGGTCTGCGTGGATGACGCTAACGTGCGCGCGATCCTCCCCGAGGTCACCAAGCCGCTCATCACCTACGGCATGGCCGAGGATGCCGATGTGCGCGCACTCGAGGTGCGCAACGTCGGTGGCCGCATGACATTCGTGGCGCGGGCCAGGGGTGCGCAGGATCTTGCCGTCGAACTCGCGATGCCCGGATCGCACAACGTGCGCAATGCGCTCGCTGCCATCGCGGTCGGCCGCGAGGCGCAGGTGCCCGATGCCGCCATCGCGCGCGCGCTGGCCGAGTTTCGCGGTGTCGGTCGCCGCTTCCACCGGCACGGCGAAATCGCACTGGACGGCGGCGGCGTGTTCACGCTCATCGACGACTATGGCCATCATCCGGTCGAGATGGATGCCACGGTGACCGCTGTGCGCGAGAGTTTCCCGGGGCGGCGCCTGGTGCTCGCGTTCCAGCCGCATCGCTATACGCGCACCCGCGACCTTTTCGAGGATTTCGTGCGTGTCTTGTCCGGGGTCGACGTGCTGTTGCTGGCCGATGTCTACCCGGCGGGCGAGGCGCCCATCGTGGCGGCTGACGGGCGCGCGCTGGCCCGCGCGGTGCGCGTGGCGGGCAAGGTGGAGCCGGTGTTCATCGAGGACATCGCCGAAATGCCCGCGGCCATCCGCACGCTTGCCCGCGATGGTGATGTGATCCTGACCATGGGCGCCGGCTCGATCGGCACCGTTCCGGCCTTGTTGCTCCGATGATGATGACCGAACCACGCCTCTGGACCGGCTTGCGCGGAACGCTGACGCGGGACGCATCGCTGGCGAAATTCACGAGTTGGCGCGCCGGCGGCACGGCCGATCTGCTGTATCGCCCGGCCGATCGCGACGACCTGGCAATCTTCCTGCGCCAGTTGCCGGACAGCGAGCCGCTGCTGGTGCTGGGGTTGGGCAGCAATACACTGGTGCGCGACGGCGGCGTGCGCGGCGCGGTGATCGTCATGCATAACCCGGGCGCCGCGCTGGCAGTGACCGACAGTCTCATCTACGCCGATGCCGGACTCGCCAGCCCCAAGCTCGCGCGTTTCGCCGCGATGCATGGCTGCGCCGAAGCCGAGTTTCTCGCCGGCATTCCCGGCACGATCGGCGGCGCTCTCGCGATGAATGCCGGTTGCTACGGTGGGGAGACGTGGCGCTACGTCGCGCGCGTTGAAACCCTGGATCGTCGTGGCGAATTCGCGGTCAGCGTGCCTGCCGACTACGCCATCGGCTATCGCAGTGTGCGTACGCGCGACGGTGCCGCGATCCCGGGCATTTTCACCGCTGCATGGTTCCGGTTCCCGGAAGGCGATTCGGTGCATGCGCGCACCCGGATCAAGCAACTGCTGAGCAGGCGCATCGCCACGCAGCCGCTGGCCCTGCCGAACGCGGGCAGTGTCTTCCGCAATCCGCCGGGCGATCATGCGGCGCGGCTCATCGAAGCCTGCGGCCTCAAGGGCCGCGCGCTGGGTGCTGCGCGCGTGTCCGAGAAGCACGCGAACTTCATCGTCAATCCCGGCGGACGCGCCACCGCGGCCGACATCGAGGCGCTGATTGCGCTGGTGCGCGCCACCGTTGCCGCGCAGACCGGGGTCGATCTCGAAGCCGAAGTCCGTATCGTTGGCGTGGCCCGAGGCGCGGCGCGAAGCGCCGTTCGTGGAGGGCCACAATGAATCACGCCATCGGCACCGAATTCGGCAAGGTTGCCGTGTTGCTGGGCGGACCTTCGTCCGAGCGCGAAGTTTCGCTGATGTCGGGCAACGGCGTGCTGGGCGCATTGCGCAGCCAGGGCGTGGATGCGCATCCTTTCGATCCGGCGGAACGTGACCTGTGGGAATTGAAGCGCGAAGGCTTTGATCGCGTGTTCATCGCACTGCATGGCCGCTTCGGTGAAGACGGCACCGTGCAGGGCGCGCTCGAGACGTTGCAGATGCCCTACACCGGCAGCGGCGTGATGGCCTCCGCGCTGGCCATGGACAAGTGGCGCACCAAGCTCGTCTGGCTGGCCAGCGGCATTCCCACGCCGGGCTATCGCGTGGCCACGGCCACCACCGACTGGATGCAACTGGTGGCCGAGCTCGGCCTGCCGTTGATCGTGAAGCCCGCGCGCGAAGGCTCGACGATCGGCATCACCAAGGTGGCGCGCGTGGACGGCAGCGAGTTGGCCGACGCGTGGCGCGCCGCCGCCGACCATGACGATCTGGTCCTGGTCGAGGAATTCATCACCGGGCAGGAGCTCACCGCCGCGATCGTGAATGGTGTCGCGCTGCCGCTGATCCGCATCGAGGCGCCGCAGGGCAACTACGACTATCACAGCAAATATTTTTCCGACGAGACGAAGTATTTCTGCCCGGCGGGGCTGCCGGAGGCGAAGGAGCGGGAGATCCGGGCGATGGCATTGCGTGCCTTCGACGTAGTCGGCTGCCGCGGTTGGGGCCGCCTCGACCTGATCATGCGTGCCGACGGCAGCTTCTCGCTGCTCGAAGTAAACACGTCGCCCGGCATGACAGGCCACAGCCTGGTGCCGATGGCGGCGCGCGCGGCAGGCATGGAATTTCCGCAGTTGTGTATCGAGATCCTGCGGGGCGCGCATGTGGGATGACGCGCGTCAGATGAATGCGCTGGCCATCACGCTCGCGGCCATCACCCTGACGGGCGTCGTGGTCGCCATCGTCATCTGGAGCGTGCGGCAGCCGGTGTTCGCGTGGGAGGAAGTGGTCATCGTGACGCCGCTGGAACGAACCAACGGGGCGCAGCTCGAGACCGTGATCCGCGAGGACCTGGCCGGTACCTTCTTCACGATGGATCTCGCCCGCGCCAAGGCTGCATTGCGGCAGGTGCCGTGGGTGCGCGATGTGTCGTTGCGCCGGCAATGGCCGCACCGTCTCGAGTTGAGCGTGGAAGAACACGAGCCGCTCGCGCGCTGGAACGATTCCGCCTTGGTCAGCACCCGCGGCGAAGTGTTTGTCGCGCGCGCGGACGATGGGCTGCCGTTGTTCGAAGGCCCCGATGGCACTGCCCCCGACCTGCTCACGCGCTACGAGGCATGGGGCAGCGACCTGAAGCCGTTGGGCCTCGCGATCCGCGAAATCCGCATGACGCCGCGCGGCGGATGGCGATTGAAGACGGTGGGCAAGGAGGGGCCGCTGACGTTGGAATTGGGACGCGAAGAACCCGGGGAGCGCCTGGCCCGCTTCGTCGCCGCCCATGCCCGGACGCTGGGCGCGCTGGCGCGCGCGGGAACGCGCGTCGAATCGGTCGACCTACGGTATCGCAATGGCTTTGCGGCACGGATCCCGGCGTTCCGCGAAAAGAACGCACGGCCCGCGGCATGACCAGGACAAGGATGGCGGCATGGTGAAGGACAGCAAGAATCTGATTGTCGGACTCGACATCGGCACGTCGAAGATCGTGGCGGTCGTCGCCGAGATCACTGCCGCAGGCGCCCTCAACATCATCGGCATGGGCGCGCAGCCGTCGCGCGGCCTGAAGAAGGGCGTGGTCGTCAACATCGAGGCGACGATGGCGTCCATCCAGCGCGTACTGGAGGAGGCCGAGCTGATGGCCGACTGCCAGATCAAGGAGGTCTACACCGGCATCGCGGGCAGCCACATCCGGTGCTACACATCGCACGGCATGGTCGCGATCAAGGAGAAGGAAGTCACGCAGGCGGATATCGATCGGGTGGTGGACACGGCCAAGGCCATTCCCATTCCCAACGACCAGCAGATCCTGCACATCGTGCCGCAGGGCTTCACGATCGACGGCCAGGAGGACGTACGCGAGCCGCTGGGCATGAGCGGGGTGCGCCTTGAGGTGGACGTGCACATCGTGACCGGCGCGGTGTCCGCGGTGGAGAACGTCACCAAGTGCATCCGTCGCTGTGGCATCGAGGTGCGCGACGTGATCCTGCAGCCGCTCGCGTCCGCCACCGCGGTGTTGTCCGAGGACGAAAAGGACCTGGGCGTGTGCCTGATCGACATCGGTGGCGGCACGTCCGACATCGCGGTCTATGCCGGCGGCGCGATCCGCCACACGGCGGTGATCCCGATTGCCGGCGACCAGGTGACCAACGACATCGCAATGACGCTGCGCACGCCGACCAAGGATGCCGAGGAGCTGAAGGTCCGCTTCGGCTGCGCGCTGCGCCAGCTGGCCGACGCCAACGACATCATCGAAGTGCCCGGCGTGGGCGAGCGCGCGCCGCGCAAGTTGTCGCGACCGATGCTGGCCGAGGTGATCGAGCCGCGGATCGAGGAGCTCTTCCAGTTCGTGCAATCGGAGGTCCGGCGCAGCGGCTTCGAGGAAATGATTTCGTCGGGCGTGGTGGTCACCGGCGGCTCGTCGCAGCTGCAGGGACTGGCGGAACTGGGCGAGGAAGTTTTCCACATGCCGGTGCGCATCGGCGTGCCGATCTACGCCGGCGGTCTGGCGGACGTGGTGAAGAACCCGCGCTATGCCACCGCCATCGGCCTTCTGATGGAAGGGCGGGACCAGTTTTTGCGCGGCGAAGCGGCCCGCGCGCAGGTGGCGGGCATAGGCGGCGTCGCCGAGCGGATGAAGCAATGGTTCAAGGCGAATTTCTAGAAGAACAGCAAGTTTCAGGCCCCGTGGTTTTCATTTTTTTGGTTCGTTTCGACAGGAGAACATCATGTTTGAGATCATCGATCAGGCACCGCAGGACGGCGCAGTCATCAAGGTCATCGGGGTGGGCGGATGCGGCGGCAACGCCGTGGAGCACATGATCAGTCGCGGCCTGACCGGCGTGGAGTTCATCTGCGCCAATACCGACGCGCAGGCGTTGAAACGCTCGACGGCGCGCACACAGCTGCAGCTCGGGTCCACGCTCACGCGGGGCCTGGGCGCCGGCGCCAAGCCCGAAATCGGGCGGGACGCGGCGATGGAGGATCGCGACCGCATCGCCGAGATGATCACCGGCGCGGACATGCTGTTCATCACCGCCGGCATGGGTGGCGGTACCGGCACCGGGGCTGCCCCCGTCATTGCGGACATCGCGAAGAACATGGGCATCCTCACCGTCGCTGTCGTGACGCGGCCGTTCAAGTTCGAAGGCAAGCGGCAGCGCGTGGCGCAAAGCGGCATCGAGGAACTGCAGAAGAAGGTCGACTCATTGATCATCATCCCCAACGACAAGCTGATTGATGTGCTGGGTGACGACATTGCGCTGCTCGATGCGTATGCGGCAGCGAACGACGTTCTGCACGGCGCAGTGGCGGGCATCGCGGAAGTGATCAACAACGCCGGTCTCGTCAACGTCGACTTTGCCGACGTGCGCACGGTGATGGGCGAAGTCGGGATGGCGATGATGGGGTCCGCCACCGCCAGCGGTGTCGAGCGCGGCCGCCTCGCGGCGGAGCAGGCGGTGAAGAGCCCGCTGCTCGAGGATGTCGACCTGGCGGGTGCGCGCGGCGTGCTGGTCAACGTCACCGCATCGGCCGGACTCAAGATGAAGGAGTACTACGAGGTCATGAACACCATCAAGGCGTTCACCGCCGAGGATGCGATGGTGATCGTGGGCACCGTGATCGACGACACGATGGGCGACGGATTGCGTGTCACGATGATTGCCACCGGCCTGGGCGGCGTGGCGGCGGCCACGGCGGTCAAGCAGAAGCCGCGCCTCGAGATCCTCGAGTCGACGGCCGTCAACCAGCGCACCGGCACTGACGGCGTGGGCATCCCGATCGCGACGATCGACTACGACCGCCTTGATGCGCCCGCGGTCGTGCGCCGTGGTCGCAGCTCATCGCCGGCGCCGTCGTCGGCCAGCTTCGACGCCACGGACATCCCGGCCTTCCTGCGCAAGCAGGCGGACTGATGGGAAGCGTTGTCCAAGGCCCGTGGCAATTCCCGACCCACGTGATACACTTTTAGGCTAACCCCTTGAACCAGCGCAACAATACGACAGGTCCGCCGGCTGCCCCGATGTTGAAGCAACGCACGCTCAAGAACTCGACCAAGACCACTGGCGTGGGCTTGCACACCGGTGCGCGCGTCGAACTCGGGTTGCGGCCGGCGCTTCCCGATACCGGCATCGTGTTTCACCGCACCGACCTGCCGGGCATGCCCTCCATTGCCGCGCACGCGGCCAACGTGGGGGACACCAGGCTCTCGTCAACACTCAAAGGCGAGGGTGGCGGCAGCGTATCGACGGTCGAACACCTGATGTCGGCGCTGGCGGGCATGGGCATCGACAACCTGCACGTGGATATCGCGGGTCCCGAGATCCCGATCATGGATGGCAGCGCCGGTCCGTTCGTGTTCCTGCTGCAATCGGCGGGCATCGTCGAGCAGGCGGCGCCAAAGCGTTACCTGCGCGTCGTCAATACCGTCGAAGTCAAGGATGGTGACAAGTGGGCACGCTTCGAGCCGTGCGATGGCTTCAAGCTCGATTTCACTATCGATTTTCCGCATCCGGTGTTCGGCCTCGAGAATCGCAATGTCGTCGTCGACTTCGCCGAGCATTCGTACGCCAAGGAAGTGTCGCGGGCACGCACCTTCGGCTTCATGCAGGACGTGGAAGCGATGCGCGCTGCGGGCCTGGGTCTGGGCGGAAGCCTGCAGAACGCCGTGGTGCTCGACGAATTCGGCGTGCTGAACAGCGAAGGACTGCGCTACGACAACGAATTCGTGCGGCACAAGGTGCTCGATGCAATCGGTGATCTCTACCTGCTCGGCCATCCGCTGATCGGGCAATACACCGCCTATAAATCCGGGCACGCGCTCAATAACCAGCTGGCGCGCGCGCTGCTGTCGCGGCCGGAGGCATTTGAAATCGTCACGTTCACCGATGCCGCCACTGTGCCGACGGCGTTTCACGGCTGGTCGCTCAGTCCCGCGTGACCGGCTCGGGCGCTACTGTCCGCTGAATCGGTGAAGGTGCCGCGTGGTTCTGGTCCGCCTGCTGCTGTTCCTCGCGCTCGCGACCATCGTCGTCGCGGCGGTCATGTATCTGTTCAAGAAAGACCGCCGCTACCTGCGCTTCATCTGGCAGGTCATCAAGTACACGATCCTGCTGCTGGCCGGCGTGTTGGTGTTTTATGCGTTCGAACGCCTGGTTTTGATCGCTTGATGGTGGCCTAAATACGTTAACATCGTTTAAATGCGGTCATTGTTATTTATCCCCCACGTCGTATCAGCCGCTCGACCGACGCCCGTAGTGGTCCCGCCGGCAACTGCTGGGCCAGCTTCCCCAGCGCGACCCTGTCAACTCTATCTCGTTGAATTTTATTGAATTTGGGCGATTCCAGCGGTCCAACGCCAACTTGCACGCGCACCCGTAATTCAGTAAAGTCCCATCCTCCCTGGCGCAAGCTGGCGAGAAGGTCGGGCGAACGCTGGCGAACCACGGCAGAAATGGCGCCAGCAGAAACGACCAACACCAATGTCGAAGTCGACGTCTCCGCGGCCCGTACCCGGTCCGCGAAAGCCCGCGGCAAGCGCTGGCGTACGGCGGCGGTCACGCGGGCTTCACGCTCGGAGCGCTGATACCACGCGGCAATCTGCGTGTCGGTGGCAAGAACGCGTGAAAGCGATTGCATGGAAACGGGTCTGGCCACGATGTCCTGGAATTCGAATCAAGCGTCCTGTGCGGCGCACGCCTGGAGGTTACAGGATTGAACATCATTCTGGTCGCAGGAGCCAATGCTCGCGCGCGAACGGTCACGCTGGATTGGCGGCACTGGACAGTCGGCGGCGCCGGCTTGCTCGTCGTATTTCTCGCCTTCACCTTCGCTTTCAATTTTGTGACACTGAAATGGGCCGCCGCGGCGCAGTTGCCTTGGCTCCAGCGCATTGTCCTGGCCGATCAGCGCGAGGAGGCCGCGCGCGTCAGTGAGCGGGTGCAGGTCCACTTGAATACGATGGCGATGCGCCTCGGTGAATTGCAGGCGCAGATGATGCGGCTCGACGGTCTCGGCGACCGGCTCGCCAAGACCGCCGGCTTGAAGCCCCAGGAATTGCCGTCGTTGCAGCCCGGCACGATTCCGGGTCGCGGCGGCGCCGAGTCGAGTTTGCCGGCGCGCAACCTGTCCGTGCAGGAATTCTCGGATCTCGTCGCGAGCCTCGCGCGGCAGATGGATGCGCGATCCGATCAACTGTCGGTGCTGGAAGCGCTGCTCGTCCACGATTCTGCGAACCGCAAGTTCCTCCCCACGCTGTATCCGATCATCGACGGCTGGTACTCGTCCAATTTCGGCTACCGCATCGATCCTTTCAGCGGCCAGCAGTCGATGCATGAGGGCATCGACTTTCCGGCGGAGGCGGGAACGCACATCGTGGCCGCCGCCAGCGGCAAGGTGGTCTTCTCGGAGTGGCATACCCAGTATGGTAAAATGCTTGAAATTGATCATGGCAACGGACTCGTGTCGCGTTATGCGCATGCATCCAACCTGCTGGTCAAGGAAGGCGACCTCGTCGTGCGCGGCCAACGCGTGGCCATCGTCGGTTCCACGGGACGGTCCACCGGTCCGCATCTTCATTTCGAGGTCCGGTTGAACGGCGTGCCGCAAAATCCGGCGCGCTTCCTCCAGACGCCCAATCTGAGCTGATTTCGATCCGGAACAGGCAGCAACCGGGGTGAGGCGGTCCTCACCCCTTGTTTTTTGCCGAACCGACATCAAGTTCCCCTGCGACTGTCCAGCCCGATGATCTCCAACATTCTTACCCGAATCTTCGGCAGCCGCAACGAGCGGCTGCTGAAGCAATATGCCCAGGCCGTGCGCCAGATCAACGGCCTCGAGCCCGCGATGGCGGCTTTGTCCGACGACGACCTGCGCGGCAAGACGGCAACGTTAAAGAGCCGCATCGCCGCCGGCGAAACGCTCGACGCCCTCCTGCCCGAAGCCTTTGCCGTCGTGCGCGAGGCGAGCAAGCGGGTGCTGCAGATGCGCCACTTCGACGTGCAGCTGATCGGCGGCATGGCGTTGCACAACGGCAAGATTGCCGAAATGCGCACGGGTGAAGGCAAGACGCTGGTCGCCACGTTGCCCGCCTATCTCAATGCACTGGCCGGCAAGGGTGTGCACGTGGTCACGGTCAACGACTACCTGGCCCAGCGCGACGCCGACTGGATGGGTCGCATCTACAAATACCTCGGGTTGACCGTCGGCGTGAACCTGTCGCAGATGCAGCACGACGACAAGCAGCTGGCCTACGCGGCCGACATCACCTACGGCACCAACAATGAATTCGGCTTCGACTACCTGCGCGACAACATGGTGTTCGCGCCCGGCGAGCGCGTGCAGCGCACACTTTCCTACGCCATCGTCGACGAGGTCGATTCGATCCTGATCGACGAGGCGCGCACGCCGCTCATCATCTCGGGACAGGCCGACGACAACGTCGAGATGTACTACCGGCTGAACGAATTGGCGCCCAAGCTCACGCGACAGCCTGACGAAAAAGGTCCTGGTGACTTCTGGGTCGACGAGAAGGCGCACCAGGTGCTGCTGTCCGAGTCGGGGCACGAGCACGCCGAGGCCATCCTGGGCCAGGCGGGCCTCATTCCCGCGGGCTCGGGCCTCTACGATGCGGCCAACATCTCGCTGATTCATCACCTGTATGCCGCGTTGCGCGCGCACTCGCTCTATCACCGCGACCAGCATTACGTCGTGCAGAACGGCGAAGTGGTGATCGTCGACGAATTCACCGGCCGCCTCATGTCCGGCCGCCGCTGGTCCGACGGGCTGCACCAGGCGGTCGAGGCCAAGGAAGGCGTGCCGATCCAGCGCGAGAACCAGACGCTGGCGTCGATCACGTTCCAGAACTACTTCCGGATGTACGGCAAGCTTTCCGGCATGACCGGCACGGCCGACACCGAGGCCTTCGAGTTCCAGCAGATCTATCACCTTGAGACGATCGTCATCCCCACCCACCAGCCGATGGTGCGCAAGGATGCCAACGATCTGGTGTTCCGCACGTTCCAGGAGAAGGTCGACGCGATCATCGCGGACATCAAGGATTGCTACGCGCGCGGCCAACCGGTGCTGGTGGGCACGACCTCAATCGAGAACTCCGAATTGCTGTCCTCGTACTTGCAGAAGGAAAAGCTGCCGCACGAAGTGCTCAATGCCAAGCAACACGCCCGCGAAGCGGAGATCGTTGCGCATGCCGGCAAGTCCAAGGCCATCATGATTGCCACCAACATGGCCGGCCGGGGCACGGATATCGTGCTGGGCGGCATGCTGGAGCCGCTCATCCTCAAGGTCCGCGACGATGAATCGTTGCTGCCCGAGGAAAAGGAGCGCGAGATTGCCAGGATGCGCGCCGAATGGCAGGTGCGGCACGAGGATGTGGTCAAGGCCGGTGGCCTGCACATTGTCGGCACCGAGCGCCACGAATCGCGCCGCATCGACAACCAGCTGCGCGGCCGCGCTGGTCGCCAGGGTGATCCGGGCTCGTCGCGCTTCTACCTGTCCCTCGAGGATCCGCTGCTGCGCATCTTCGGCGGCGAGCGCCTCGGCGTGATCATGCAGAAATTGAAGATGCCCGACGGCGAACCAATCGAGCATCCGATCGTCAACCGCTCGATCGCCAAGGCGCAGAATCGCGTCGAGTCACGCAATTTCGACATTCGCAAGCAATTGCTCGAGTATGACGACGTGGCCAACGACCAGCGCCGCGTGATCTACCAGCAGCGCAACGAGTTGCTCGAGGGCGACGATGTCGCCGACACCGTCCGCAACATGATCCGCGGGCAGATCGAGGACACGGTCAAGCTGTACGTGCCGCCCGATTCGGTCGAGGAGCAGTGGGACGTGCCCGGCCTCGAGACGGCGCTGGCCGCTGATTACCAGTTGGCGCCCCCGCTGGCCGCGTGGATGCACGACGAAGCCGACCTCACCGACGAAATGGTGCGGGAGCGCATTGCCGACATGGCCGCCAAGGCCTGGAGCGACCGCGCGGAAATGGTGGGCCCCGAGCTCATGCGGCAGTTCGAGCGCAACCTGATGCTGCAGACGGTGGATCACCACTGGCGCGACCATCTCGCCTCGCTCGATCACCTGCGCCAGGGCATCCACCTGCGCGGCTACGCGCAGAAGAATCCCAAGCAGGAATACAAGCGCGAGGCCTTTGAGCTCTTCTCGGAGATGCTCGATCGCATCAAGCAGGATGTGGTCAAGGTCGTGCTCACCGTGCAGGTGCGTGGCGAGGAAGACGTGCGCGCCGTCGAGGAAACCGAAGCGGTCACCAACGTCAAGTATCAGCACGCCGATTACGAAGAGGCGCTGGCCGCCACCGCAGCCGACGGCGATGTCGCGGTGGCGACGGCGCCGCCCTTCACGCGCGCGGGCGACAAGGTCGGCCGCAACGATCCATGCCCCTGCGGCTCGGGCAAGAAGTACAAGCACTGCCACGGCCGGATCTAGAAGCGCCGGGCCCGATCTCAGGGTTGCGTCGATGCCTGTTCTCTACACTCCGCCCACGCCGGCGTCGCTGCTGCCCGTTCCCGGCGTTGCGCTCGGCACGGCGGCCGCCAGGATCAAGGCGTGGGACCGTGACGACGTGCTGCTGGTCGTCTGCGCGCCTGGCACCGTGGCTGCCGGTGTGTTCACGCGCAATCGCTTCTGCGCGGCTCCGGTCATCGTGTGCCGCGAGCACCTGCAACGGCAGCATCAAGGCCGCCACGCCTTTCGCGCGCTGATCGTGAATGCCGGCAATGCCAACGCGGGCACCGGTGAATCCGGTCTGGTCGACGCCCGCGCGGAATGCGCCGCCGTGGCACGAATGCTCGAATGCACGCCCGAGCAAGTGCTGCCTTATTCCACTGGCGTGATCATGGAGCCGCTGCCGCTTGAGCGCATCCTGGCGGGGCTGCCTGCGGCGCATGCGGCCGCGCGCGCCGATGGCTGGTTTGCCGCGGCCAACGCCATCATGACTACCGACACCGTGCCCAAGGGCGCGTCGCGACAGGTCGCGATCGACGGCGTCATCGTCACCGTCACCGGCATCGCCAAGGGCGCCGGCATGATTCACCCCGACATGGCGACAATGCTGTCGTTCATGGCCACCGATGCGCCGGTCGACGCGGCGCTGCTGGCGCAGATCGCGCGCGAGGTGGCTGACGTTTCGTTCAATGGCGCCACCATTGACGGCGACACGTCGACCAACGACAGCTTTGTCCTCGCAGCCACCGGCCGGGCCGCGTTGCCGCCACTGCGTGACGCGGCGGATCCGCGCGTGGCGCTGCTGCGCGGCGCCATCGAAGCGTGCGCCGTGGACCTGGCGCAGGCCATCGTGCGCGACGGCGAAGGCGCCACCAAGTTCATCGCGATTCGCGTCGAAGGCGGGCGCGACGTCGAGGAGTGCAAGCGCATCGCTTTCGGCATTGCGCATTCGCCGCTGGTCAAGACCGCGTTCTTTGCCTCCGATCCCAATCTCGGCCGCATTGTCTGCGCCATCGGCAATGCCGCGGCGCCGGACCTTGATCCCGCCGGCGTCTCGTTCTGGCTCGACGATGTCCTGGTCGTGGATCGTGGCGGCCGGTCCGCGGGCTATCGCGAGGAAGACGGAAAACGAGTGATGCTGCAGCAGGAAATCGGCATCCGCGTCGCACTGTCGCGCGGCGCGGCGGCGGCCACCGTGTGGACCTGTGACTTCTCGCACGACTACGTCTCGATCAATGCCGACTACCGGTCCTGACGCAGCGGCCGCGCTGGCGGCGCTGATCCTGCGGGCCGAAGGGGTGCTGGCGCGCGTTGAGTCGCTGTTGCCGGCCGCCGATGCCAATGTCGACTGGAAGCGCGTGACCGCGGCGCGCTGGCGCAAGCGTGCGGGGCGTGGCTACCTGCAACCGGTCGCGCATCCCCATCTCATCGATGGCGACGCGCTGGTGGCCATCGACGCGCAGAAAAAAATCATCGATCGCAACACGCGGCAGTTCGTCACGGGCGTCCCGGCCAACAACGTGCTGCTCACGGGCGCGCGCGGCACCGGCAAGTCGTCGCTGGTCAAGGCGATGCTTGCCAGGTATGCAACCCGGGGCCTGCGCCTGATTGAAGTGGACAAGGCCGACCTGGTCGACCTGCCGGATATCGCGGACCGCCTGGCCGGTCGCCCCGAACACTTCATCATCTTCTGCGACGATCTCACCTTCGATGCCGGTGACGCCGGCTACAAGGCGCTGAAGGTGATGCTCGATGGATCGATCACGTCCGGCGCGCCCAATGTCGTGATCTACGCCACGTCCAACCGCCGGCACCTGCTGCCGGAATACTTCAGCGAGAACCTCGAAACCCGGCACGTCGGCGACGAGGTTCACCCCGGCGAATCGGTCGAGGAAAAGATTTCGCTGTCGGAGCGTTTTGGCCTTTGGGTCTCGTTCTATCCGTTTACGCAGGACGATTACCTCGCCGCCGTGCGAGGCTGGCTTGACCATTTCGGTGTGAAGGCCGCGGCAGCCGGTCGCGCCGATGAGGCCCGCATGCGCGATGCGCTGCAATGGGCGCTGCAGCGCGGATCGCGGAGCGGCCGCGTCGCCTGGCAATACGCGCGTAACGTGGCCGGGTCGGAAGCAACGAAGCCGCGCCGTACGTGAGCGGCAGCAGCGTCCACGTGGCGGCAGCAGTGCTGGTGCGCCCGGATGGACAGGTCCTGCTGGCCCAGCGTCCGCCCGGCAAGGCGTATGCCGGCTACTGGGAGTTTCCCGGCGGCAAGCTCGAGCGCGGTGAATCGCCGCGCGCCGCGCTGGTGCGTGAACTGCGCGAGGAACTCGGCATCGAAGTGCGCCGCGCTGCGCCGTGGCTGGTGCAGGAGTTCGACTATCCACATGCGCACGTCGAATTGCACTTCTTCCGCGTGTTCGAGTGGGACGGCGAACTGTTTGGACACGACGGCCAGGCCTTCGCGTGGCAGACGCCCGGAGCGTGGGATGTCGCGCCGCTGTTGCCCGCCAACACGCGCATCCTGTCGGCGCTGGCGCTGCCGCCGGTCTACGCGATCACCAATGCCGCGGCGATCGGCGAGGACGCGCTGGTGGCACGCGCGGGCGCGGCGTTTGCCGCGGGGCTGCGGCTGTTACAGGTGCGCGACAAGGAATGGCCGCTGGCACGGCGGATGGCACTGGCATCGAGGCTGGGGCCGCTCGCCGCCGCACACGGCGCCATGGTCCTGTTCAATGGTACCGCCGAGGAGGCACACGCGGCAGACTGCGCCGGTGTGCACTGGAGCGCGGCCACGTTGATGGACGCATCCACCCGGCCGACCGGCATGCTCGTCGCGGCTTCGTGCCACGCCCCCGGCGAACTGGCACGTGCGGGTGCATTGGGACTGGATTTCGTCGTGCTGGGCCCGGTGGCGCCCACGCCATCGCATCCGGATGCGGAGACATTGGGTTGGGACGCGTTCGCTGCGATCGCGGTGAACACGCGCCTGCCGGTGTATGCGTTGGGTGGACTCGATCGCGGCGACCTGCACGATGCAATCGCGCACGGCGCACAGGGCGTTGCGCTCATGCGCGGCAGCTGGGCCGCCACAGCCTGATCAGTCGTCGCGCTCGCGCGTGGCCGGCGCATCCGGGTCGGGTTCGTCATCGGCGGGATCGACGGCCGCGACGCGGTAGCGCTCGTCCGCCCATGCGCCCAGATCGATCAACTTGCAGCGCTCCGAGCAGAACGGCCGGAACGGTGCAGCGTCACTCCAGGTGACCGGGAGGCCGCAGGTGGGACAGCTGACGACGCGCGGCGCGACCACCCTGTTGCCGACCGCTACAGGTTGCAGAACATCAGGTCGAACTCGACATCGCGTTCAAACACGCTGCCGCGGTCGAGTCCCGACACACCGAGAAAGCGGATGTTGAGCGCGTATTTGTTGGCGCTGATTTCCGGTACACACGAGTGCTCCCGGGCAATGGTCAGCCGCAGGAGCTGCGCCACCTTGGTGGTCGTGAGCATCAGCTGGAACACGCCGTGATGAGCGGTGTGGCGGCTGGCACGACCGTTGTCGCGTAACAGCTTCAGCACGATCGCGGAACCCGCGCGGGTTGGCGCAAACGGCTCGATCCAGCCCTTGAGATCGTTGCGCCGCGCACCCGGGTCCTGGTGCAGCCACCAGTGGTAGGCCGGGAGGTCGAATTCGCAGACCCCGCCGGGAATCGCCGTGCGCTGCTTGATGGCCATCAGCCATTCGTTTTCCCGCAGGTGCGCACCCACCTTGCCCGCCTGTCCCAGCAGCTGGCTGTTCACGCCGTCGATCTGCGTCAGCAGCCCTTCCAGTTGCTGCTGGTCGATTTGTGCGTTGTTGCGCAGCGGTCCCAACATCTGTTTCTGCCGCTCCAGTTCCTGCAGCAGGTCGGTCTTCAGGTCCGCACGCGCGGCGACATCGGCAATTTCGAACAGTGCAAGCAATGCGGCGTGATGATCCGGCGCACCTTCCTGCGCCGCGAAGTAACCAACGCGCCCGAACAGGTCTTCAAGGCGCATCAATGTGCGCACTCGTTCGTTCAGCGGATGTTCATAACGTATCACTTCGGGTCGGCCTTGCGCGATTCTGCGCCATTCTCCGGGGAACGGCGTGCCGGTTCAAGCGCGTTCTGTTTCCGCGCCTCGATTCGATACAGCGCGTCGAGCCTCGCCACTTGCGGCACGAGGGCCGCGCGCGGGCCGGCGTTGTCGATCACATCGTCGGCGCGGGCGAGCCGCGCGGCGCGCGGCAGCTGGGCTGCCATGATCTCGCGCACCGCGGCCGCGGACAACGCGCTGCGCGCCATCACCCGCTCGACCTGCAGTTCTTCAGGACAATCGACGACCAGTATCCGGTGCACCCGAAGTAGCGGCGTTGTGCGTTCAAGCAGCAGCGGAACGCTCAGGATGCCGTACGTCCCGGTCCATCGCGCCACGGCGGCGTCGAGCACGTCGCGGATCAACGGATGCAGCAAGGATTCGAGGCGGCGTCGCTGCGCAGGATCGGCAAACACCGTTTCGCGCAACCAGGACCGGTTGAGCGAGCCGTCGGCCGCGGCCGCTTGGGGACCGAAGGCCTCGAGCACGGCGCGATGTCCGGGTTGGCCCGGTGCGGATAGGGCATGCGCGGCGTCGTCCGCGTCAGCGACGTCGACGCCCAATGCGGCAAAGGCCGTGGTGACCTCCGATTTTCCGCTGCCGATGCCGCCCGTCAGTCCGACGACGTAGGCCATCAACCGGGAAAGTAGACCCTGATCATCGTCGGGCCGAAGAACAAGGCAATGGCACCGGCGATGGCAAGGTAGGGCCCGAAGGCCAGCGGCACGTTGTGATCACGGCCCTTGAAGGCGACGAGAGCGATGCCGATGAAGGCGCCGACCACCGACGAGCCGAGCACGATCAGCGGCAGCATCTTCCAGCCCAGCCACGCACCCAGCGCGGCCAGCAGTTTGAAATCGCCATAGCCCATGCCTTCCTTGCCGCGGATCAGCTTGAACCGCCAGAAGATCGACCACAGCACGAGGTAGCCGGCGATGGCACCGACCACAGCCTCCTGCAACGGCACGAACAGTCCGTAGAGATTGGCCAGAAGCCCGCCCCAAAGCAACGGCAACGTCAGGTTGTCGGGCAGGAGCTGCGTGTCGAAGTCGATGCCGGTCAGCGCCAGCAGCGTCCACAGGAACGCGCATGCCGCAACACCCTGCCACGTTGGCCCGAACTTGTAGATGGCCGCGGCCGCCAGCACGCCGCCGAGCAACTCGACGATGGGGTAACGGGCCGAGATGGCCACGCCGCATGCCGAGCACTTGCCCCGCAATGCCAGCCACGATACGACCGGAATGTTCTCGACGGCGGTGATCCGGTGATTGCAGGCCGGACAAGCGGAGCGCGGCACGGCCAGGTTGTACGCGGGTTGCGCCGCGACGACTTCGCCACGCAATTCGGCGGCCTGCGCCTGCCAGCCGCGTTCGAGCATCTTCGGCAGTCGGTGGATGACCACATTGAGGAAACTGCCGACGCACAGTCCCACCGCAGCGGCCACCACGGTGGCTACCACCGGATCGACAAACATGGACGGCATCGGCGCGAGGCTGCTCGCGGGGTCAGACGACCGAGCCGAGCTTGAAGATCGGAAGGTACATGGCCACCACCAGGCCGCCGATCACCACGCCCAGGAACACGATAATTAGAGGTTCCAGCAGGCTCGACAGCGCCGCCACCGCATCATCCACTTCGCGCTCGAAATATTCGGCGACCTTGCCGAGCATGTTGTCGAGCGAGCCCGACTCCTCGCCGATCTGGATCATCTGCAGCACCATCGTCGGGAAGAGGCCCGTGTTGGCCATCGAATTGGTGAGGCTGGTGCCGGTGCTGACTTCGGTCTGGACCTTCTTGGTGGCCGCCGCGTAAACCGCATTGCCGGCGGCACCACCTACCGCGTCCAACGATTCGACGAGGGGGACGCCGGCCGCGAACATCGTTTGCAAAGTCCGTGTCCATCGCGCAATCGTGGCCTTCTCAATCACGGGGCCAATGATGGGAATTTTCAGCATGATTCGGTCGAATCCATAGCGAAAGGCTGGCGATCGCCGCAACATGACGCCGGTACCCACGACTCCGCCGATCAACACGATGAATGCGAGCCACCACCATGCCACGACGAACTCGGATATGCCCATCACGATCAGTGTGGGTGCGGGCAGGTCGGCGCCGAAATTTTTGAAAACAGCCTTAAATGAGGGGATCACCCAGACCATGATGATCCACACGACGACGATAGAAACTAAGATCACCGAGACCGGATAGAAGAG
>JANMCS010000063.1:0-12466 GCA_031361405.1 Betaproteobacteria bacterium | reverse complement strand
CAGGCGCTGCTTTTCGCCCAGCACCTTGTTGGCGTAGGCCGTGGTTTCGTCGTCGACGGAACCGTTGTACAGCTGCAGGCCTTCCACCAGGCCACCGGCACGGCGAATGTACTGCTTCAGGGCCAGGGCGCCGATCCGGATGTTGATCTGGGGGACCAGCGCGGACTCCTGCTCGGGCGTGTACTTGTCGGTGTGAAAGCGCGGGATGACCTGCATCAGACCGACGGCGCCGGCCGGACTTTCGGCGATCGGGTTGAAGTTCGACTCGACCGAAATGACCGCCACCAGCAACAGCGGGTCGAGGCCGATGCGGTCGGCCTCACGATAGGCATGGGCGAGGTACTCCCGCGTGGCCTCGGCCGACACGCGGTACTTCTTGGCAAAGTGACTCGCCAGGGTCTCGATCTGCTGCCGCCGGACCACGGAGGCGCGGGACGGTGGCAGACTGGCTGGCGTGACTTCGACCGGCTCGGCCGGCTGGGCCGGCAGGTTGACGACCAGGGCCGGCGGCGGCAGCAGCGCGGGCCGGAATGACGCCGAAGCGGTCAACGCCAGCGCCGCGGCAACGGCGACCAGGACAACGATCGTCGGTCGACATCGGACCGTGCCGCGCCGGCCGGATGCCGGCGGCGCGTCGTGTATGGATGAAAGCTGCGCGTACATTGCAAACACTCCTCATGTCTATCCCGGCTGCCTCCAACCAAGTCGCGTTGCCGCTGCCAGGTAAGCCGAGGTCATGTTGCTCTGCGACTTGCTTGCGCTGTCTCCCGATGGAACGTCAAAAATGCTGTTATATGTTATTCGTTAAATCAAAGGGTTAGAGCGATAAGCCGGCGGCGAGTATACCAGAAACCGAAACTCCGCCAGTCTTAGCCTCCCGGCCGGCCAGGCTAGCCCTGGCGACGGGACACCAGCATCGCCCCCGCCTTGGCCGCAGCCTTGACGTCCGCCTCGAACAGTTCCTGCAGCTGTTCAGCGGCCTGGGACGTGGTCTGGATGAACTGCTGCTCGTCCTGCCGGACCGCGTATTGGATGTCCAGCAGGCTGGCGTCGTGCTCGAGAAAGATCGCGACGGCACGCGCCGCCTGGTCGGGATCGACGCCGGTGGTGACCAGCGCCTGGCGGGCGGTTTCGAGGCTGGAGTGGACGGTTTCGCGTTCGATGGCGTCAATATCGAGGTCGCGCAGGCGGAACAGGTGGACCCGGTTGCGGGCGCGGGCGAGGATGGGCAGGTCGGGAAAGTGCTTGCGGACCAGCGCGGCGGTCTTGACCGAGGCCTCGACGTCGTCGATGGCCAGCACGAAGAGCTTGGCATCCCCGGCCTTGGCCGACATCAGCACCTCCAGGCGCGACGCGTCGCCGTAATAGACCTTGTTGCCGAAGCGGCGGACGAAGTCCACCTGCTGGTAGTTGGCGTCGATGGCCGTGGACGCGATCCCGGCCATCCGCAGCACCCGCGACACGATCTGCCCGTAGCGGCCGTAGCCGGCGATGATCACCGGGTTGCCCGGGCCGTCGATGGTGTCGAATTCCGGCGGCTTGCGCTGCTCCAGCCAGCGCTCCAGCAGCCGCTCGTGCAGCGCAAAGGACACGGGCGCCAGCAGCATCGACAGCGTGACCACCAGCACCAGGAACTGGGCGGTGGCGCCAGGCAGGATCCGCTCGCCGCTGGCGGCGGCAAACAGCACGAACGCGAATTCACCGCCCTGGGCCAGCAGCACCGCGATGCGCTGGGCATCCTCATTGGCGGTGCCGAAGGCCCGGGCGACGGCATACATCACGCTTGCCTTCAGCGCGAGCAGGCCCAGCGCGCAGCCCAGCATCAGGAACGGCTGCGCGGCAAGGATGGTCAGGTTGGCATTCATGCCGACGACCATGAAGAAGAGTCCGAGCAGCAGGCCCTTGAACGGCTCGACGTCGGCTTCCAGTTCGTGGCGGAACTCGGAATCGGCCAGCAGCACGCCGGCCAGGAAGGCGCCCAGCGCCATCGACAGGCCGATGCTTTCCATCAGCAGCGCGGCGCCGATCACCACCAGCAGCGCGGCTGCGGTGAACACTTCACGGCCGCCGTAGCTCGCCACCGCCTTGAGCGCCGGTCGTACCAGCAGGCGGCTGCCGATGATCACGGCGGTGATGGCTGCCACGCCCTTGGCCGCCAGCACCCAGCCGCTGGAGGGGCCGGCGCCATCCGGGGATAGCACCGGCAGCAGTGCGATCAGCGGGATGACCGCGAGATCCTGGAACAGCAATATGGCGAACGCCTGGCGTCCGGCGGGGCTGCTCAGCTGGCCGCGTTCGCCCAGCCATGCCAGCACGATGGCGGTGGACGACATCGCGAGCCCAAAGCCCACGATCACTGCCGCCTGCCAGTTCATGCCGAAGAAGATCGCGATGCCGATGATCGCGGCGGCGCAGAGGAAGACCTGCGCACTGCCCCAGCCGAAAACTGAGTGGCGCAGCGCCCACAGGCGCAATGGCTCGAGCTCGAGTCCGACCAGGAACAAGAGCAGCACCACGCCCATCTCGGCGAAGTGCATCGTGCCTTCGGTCGCGGGGATAAGGCCGAAGCCCCACGGGCCGATCAGCGCGCCCGCGGCGAGGTAGCCCAGCACCGCACCGAGCTTGAGTCGACGAAAGAGCGGCACCACGATGACGGCGGTGGCCAGCAGGATGGCGGTTTGTGCAAGAAGGGTCATGCCGGACTTGGCGGAAGTTGATGATCGTCGCGCATGGTGCCCGGTATTTGCCGAGCGCACGAGTGGACCAAGGTCTGGTTTCAGCCTGCTGTCGTGGCGGCGGGGGATCGTGCTGTCGATCTTTTCAGCCGCGTCTCGGCCGCGCGGCACTTGGGCCCGGAAAATTCCTCGGCCAGCGCATCGATGAACACCCGCGTGCGGGCCGGCATCAGGCGCCGCCCGGGAAAGACGGCCCACGCCACTTCAACCGGCGGGCTCCAGTCCGGGAGTACCGGCACCAGTTCGCCGTTGGTGATGTAGGGCACAACGAAATGGTTGTTCACGATGGTGATGCCGGAACCGAGGCGGGCGAGTCGCATGAGCAATTCCGGCGAGTTGGCGGTGGCGCGCGCCGGGGGCAGGCCATCCCAGCGTTGCGCACCGCTGGTCAGTGTCCACGGCCGCGGGTCGCCCGAGCGGGTGAGCAGCAATAACGCATCGTGCTCCAGCAACGCAGCGGGACGGGCCGGCGCGCCCCGGCGCTTCAGGTAGGCCGGTGCCGCGTACAGGCCGGTGGAAAACGCCGCGAGCTGGCGCGCGGCCAGCGATGCATCGTCGGGCAGCGCGCCCATGCGTATGGCCACGTCGAAATTCTCGCCGATCAGGTCCACGCGGCGTGGCGAGAGGTCGATCTCCAGCGTGATGGCCGGATAGCGGGCGATGAAACCCGACAGCAGTTCGGCCAGGATTGCGTTCGCGAAGTCCGCGGGCATCGATACGCGCAGGCGCCCGCTGGGCTCGATTTGCCGGTGCTGGGCGAGTTGCGACGCCGCCGCCACTTCGTCGGCGACCTGATGCGCATGCGCGAGGATGCTGCGGCCAAAGTCGGTGACCGTGAGCTTGCGGGTGGTGCGCAGCAGCAGGCGCTCACCCAGCCCGGCCTCGAGCGCGGCCACCCGTCGGGACACCGTCGACTTGGGCAGGTCGAGGCGTTCCGCCGCGGCAGTGAAGCTGCCTTCGTCCACCACGCGGGCGAAAAGCAGCAGGTCATTGGGGGTGATGGTCATGGGGCGCAGGTTGAAAAGCCTGTAGGCGAGGCTGAAGCCTCGCCTACAGGTAATGGACGGGTGGGCTATTGGATTAATTTCAGCAACAATGTTATCCATTTTTACGGCTTATTCATTAGTTAAGCAACAATTATATTCACTCCAGCGACGTTTCAACCCCACAAGGAGTGACGATGAACATCCTGCAGATCAATTCCAGCGCCCGTACCGAAGGCTCCCATTCGACCAGGATGGCGTCGGCATTGGTCGAGCGCCTCCGCGCCGGGTATCCGGACGCTACGGTGACGCTCCGCGATCTCGCCCGCACACCGCATCCCCCGCTCGACGAGGCGGCCATGGCAGCGCAGATGACCCCTGCCGCGAAGCGCACGCCGGCGCAGGCCGCGCGCGTGGCGCAGGACGATGCGGTGATTGCCGAAATCCAGGCCGCCGATGTCGTGGTGCTGGGTGTGCCGATGTACAACTTCGGCGTGCCGGCACAATTGAAGAACTGGATCGACGCCATCGCCCGCGCGCAGGTCACGTTTCGCTACACCGCCACTGGTCCTGAAGGATTGTTGACGGGCAAGAAGGTCTACATCGCGCTGACGCGCGGCGGCAAATATCGCGACACGGCGGCCGACACGCAGGTGCCCTATCTCAGGATGGTGCTGGGCTTCCTGGGCATGGGCGACGTGCAGTTCTTCTACGCCGAAGGCCTGGCGATGGGACCGGACGCGGAACGCGCGGCGCTTGAAGCCGCGAACGAACAGATCGCACTGGCAGTCGCGGCCTAAGCGAGAATATTGTTTGCGTGGCGCTGGAGCCCGTAGGGGAGACTTCAACCTCGCAAGCGTTGCGCGAGGCTGAAGCCTCGTCTACGGCAACAACGCTTTGCCCAATCGACAAGGATGAATCAGCGATGACGAGTCAGACCCTCAGCCATCCGGTCACGGAGACGGTGACCCAACCGCGCACTGTGGAACGCCTGGTGGCGGGACAGGCCACGTCCGACGGCGCCGGGGTCAAGCTGACGCGCGTGCTTACACAGCCGTTGCAGCGCCGTCTCGATCCGTTCCTGATGCTCGACGCTTTCGGCACCGACAATCCGCAGGACTACATCGGCGGCTTTCCCGATCACCCGCATCGCGGTTTCGAAACCGTGACGTACATGATCGCCGGTCGCATGCGCCATCGCGACAGTGCCGGCAACGAAGGCCTGCTGCAGAATGGCGGCGTGCAGTGGATGACGGCGGGCAGCGGCGTCATCCATTCCGAGTTGCCCGAGCAGGAAGACGGCCGCATGGAAGGCTTCCAGCTGTGGCTGAACCACGCGGGCAAGGACAAGATGCGCGCGCCGGGGTATCGCGACATCCAGAGTGCCGAGATCCCCGAATTCACGACGCCGGATGGCGTCGTCGTGCGCGTGATCGCTGGCCGCAGCAACGGCGTCGATGGCGCCATGCAACGCGAGACGACACAACCGCTGTATCTCGATATCACGCTGCCCGCGGGTACGACATTTGCGCAGGCGCTGGCGCCGCATGACAACGCTTTCGTCTACGTGTTTCGCGGCGAAGTGGGCATCGGCGGAATCAAGGTGCCGTCGCAGCGGATGGCCATTCTTGCAAATGAAGGCGGCAGCGATGGTGCCGTCCTGCGCGCGGAGGGTCTTGCACGCGTGTTGCTGATTGCTGGAACGCCGCTGGGCGAACCCATCACGCAGTACGGCCCGTTCGTGATGAACACGAAGGAGGAAATCATGCAGGCGGTGGCTGATTACCAGGCCGGCAAGTTCACCCCGGCGGCATGAGCGTGACGCGCCAACCGCAGATACGGCCCGTACGCGAGGTTTCGGCTTCGCAGCGAATGGCCGAAATCGAACCCCCCAAGGCCGCAGCGCCAAACCCGGGAAGTTGAAGTTGCGCCTACGGCCGCGCCCGGACCCTTGCAACGCGGTTCAATGTGGCACGATGAACCGCGCGAGCCGCTGCAGATCCGGTACCACGCCCAATCCCGGCGCGTTGGATAGCGTGACCACGCCGTCGACCACGGTCATGGGAAACACGTCCTCGCGCAGCGGATTGGGATTGGCGTCCACTTCGGCATAGCCGGCCGTGCTGCCGGACCCCGCCAGCGCGTGCATCGACGCGGCGAGGCCCACCCCGCCGGCCAGCCAGTGCGGGCAATACGCAACACCGCTTGTTGCCGCGGCGTGCCGCGCCACCTCCAGGCCGCCGCTGATTCCGCCCCATTTGCCGACGTCCGGCTGCACGAATTGCAGATAGCCATGGTCGATGGCCTGCGTGAACGCATCGCGTCCGCGCAGGTTTTCGCCGGCGGCCAGCGGTACGCTGCTGGCGGCCGCCAACGTTCGCCACGTCGCGTGCGCATGATCGGCGGCGATCGGCTCCTCGATCCAGTGTGGCGCAAACGGCGCCAATGCCGCGATGCGCGCGGCGGCATCCGCGGGCGCCCACGCCTGGTTGGCATCGACCATGATCGTCGCTGCGGGTCCAAGCACCGAACGCATCGCCGCGAGGTTGGCCACGTCGCGCTGCGGGTCGAAGCCTGCTTTCAACTTGAAGGCGCGATAGCCTTCAGCGCGCTTGGCCAGGGCGACGTCGGTGACGTGGTCGGGACCGATGCCGCTGGCGTAGACGCGCACGGTGTTGCTGCCCGCCAGATGTTGCCATAGCGGCACACCGGCGCGGCGCGCGGCGATGTCCCACAGCGCCTGGTCGACTGCGCCCGCAATCTGCGCAAAGGGACCGGGTTCACCGCATTGGATGGCCATCTGCCGCGTCCGCTGTTCGAGCAGCGCGCGCACGGCGGCCGGATCATCCGTGTCCGCACCGGCCAGCAGCGGCGCGAAGATGCTGTCGATCAGGCGCGCGCGATGCTCGGCGCCGACCTGCGGAAAATTGGCGAACACTTCGCCCCACCCTTGCGCGCCATCGCTCGCGCTGATGCGCAGGAAGAGCGCGGGACGATTGGTCATCGCGCCGAACGCGTTGGCGACCGGTTGCGCGATCGGCGCGCGCAATACCCAGCATTCGAGTCGATCGATTCGTGTGGACATGGCGGTTGAAGGGTTGGCCGGCACCATGCGGCAATTGGTTTAGACTGCCGTAAAACAAAGGATGCGGCAATGCACCTGGTTTCGATCATCAGAACCGCGCTCGTGGCGCTGGCCTTCGCTGCGGCGACGGTCGCGCATGGGCAGGCCTTTCCGTCGAAGCCCATTCGGCTGATCGTGCCGTTTCCCCCGGGCGGTGCGGTGGACTTCTTTGCGCGCGTGGTGCAGGCCCCGCTCACCGACACTCTCGGTGTGCCGATCGTCATCGAGAACAAGGCCGGCGCCAGCGGGATGATCGGTGCGGAATTCGTCGCCCGCGCGCCTGCCGACGGCTATACGCTGCTGATCGGCAACATCGCGTCGCTGGCTATCAACGTTGGCGTGTATCCGAAGATGACCTACGATCCGGTGAAGGATTTCACGCCGATCGTGCGCACCGTCGACGTCAATTACGCGCTGGTGGTGAATCCCGCGCTTGGCGCAAAGACAATGCCGGAACTGATCGCCTACGCCAAGGCCAATCCGGGAAAGCTTGCCTATGGCTCGGCGGGCAGCGGCAGTCTTCCGCATCTCGCCACCGAACTCATGAAGGCGCAGACGGGCATCGATGTCGTGCATGTGCCGTACAAGGGCGGCGGCCCGATGGTCACCGATCTCCTTGGAGGCAGCGTGCAGATGGTGATCGCGGATCAGGCCAACCTGATGCCGCATGTGGCCACCGGCAAGCTGCGCGCGCTGGCAGTGGCCGGTCCGCAGCGTTCGCCCAATGCCCCCGAGTTGCCCACGATGGCCGAAGCGGGACTGGTCGGCTTCGATGCCACGGCGTGGCAGGGCGTCGTGGGGCCGGCAGGAATGCCGCCCGACGTCGTGCGGCGATTGAACGAAGCATTCAATAAGGTGATGGCGCTGCCCGATGTGCGTGCCAGGCTCATTGGCGGCGGCGTCGATCCGGTGGGAGGTACGCCCGAGGCATTCGGCAATTTCATCCGTCTGGAAATTGCCAAGTGGTCGAAGCTTGCCCGCGATGTCGGCGCGCGCGCCGAATGAGCACGCATGCGCCATCGCCGAATGTCCTGTCGAAGCGAGCGGCGGGGAACGCGTGGCCGCGGCACGTGGTCTGAATGCGCATGACCGATACTCCCCATTGGGCGTTTCCATCGCCGATGCAGCCGAAGCAGGCGGATCTCGCGTTCGATCTCGAGCACGCCTGCGGCGCGATGGTGCGGATCGCGTCCAAGATTCCCGACGATGCGTTCACGGCACCGCTGCTGGGCACCGAGCGCGGCGGCAACGGCGTTGTCATCCGCGAGGACGGGCTCATCCTCACGATCGGCTATCTCATCACCGAGGCGGAGACGATCTGGATCACCACGCACGATGGACGCGTGGTGCCAGGGCATGCGCTTGGCTACGACTTCGCCACCGGCTTCGGCCTCGTGCTGCCGCTGCAACGTCTGGGCGTGGAGCCGCTGGCACTGGGCTCGATCGCGGGTCTCGGCGTGGACGACGATGTGGTGGTGCTGGCCCACGGCGGACGCTCGCACGCGCTCAAGGCGCAGGTCTTTGCGCGGCGCGAGTTTGCGGGCTACTGGGAATATTTGCTCGACGAGGCGATCTTCACGTCGCCGCCGCATCCGGAATGGAGCGGTGCCGCGCTGGTGGATGACACGGGTCGACTCGTGGGGGTCGGCTCGCTGTTCGTGCAGGAGGCGCTTGGCGAGGACATGGTGAAGGGCAACATGTTCGTGCCCATCGACCTGCTTCCGCCGATCCTCGACGATCTGGTTCGCACCGGTCGCGCCGCGCGACCACCGCGACCGTGGCTCGGCCTCTATGCCAATGAGGATGAATCGCGCGTGCTGGTGGGGGGGCTCGCCAAGGGCGGTCCGGCCGACAAGGCCGGCGTGCGCCAGGGCGACGCCGTGGTCGCCGTGGCCGATCAGCGCGTGGCGAGCATCGCCGACATGTTGCGCAGCGTGTGGCGCCTGGGGCCGGCCGGTACCGAGATTCCATTGACGGTGGCGCGCGGCGGCAAGGTCGTGCCGATCCGCGTGCGGTCCGCCGATCGCGGCGACTACATGAAGAAGCCGTCGCTGCAGTAAAAAAGGGGCCACGTCCCCTTTTACGTAGGCGAGGCTGAGGCCTCGCCTACACCGATTAAGTAGGGTCAGACTCCACTTAATCGCAAGGCACTCCGGCAATGAAGTGGAGACTGACCCTACTTAATCGGGCGGTCGCCGCCGATGCCAGTCGGTGCGATCCTGAAACGCGCGGCCGAGTCGAAGCAGCGTGGGCTCGGTAAAGGCCGCGCCGATCAGTTGCACACCGATCGGCAGGCCCTCCGATGACAATCCCGCGGGCAGCGACAGCCCGCATCCGCCCAGATAGTTGACCGGGCGGGTGAGCGCCGCCAACGGCGCAGTGGCTTCGTCGACGTCGACCACCGGCACCGCTGTGATCGGCAGCGTGGGCGTCAGCAATGCGTCGCGGCCCCGCATCCACGCGGCGAACGCGGCCTGCGCGCGCCGCACTTCGGCAACTGCGTGGAGAAAATCCGCGGCGGTGACATTCTTGCCGCCCAACAGGCGTTTGCGCACCCACGGGTCGATGGGAACGGACGTGTCCTCCACATACGCGCGATGATAGGAATACGCCTCCGCCGCCAGCAGCACGCCGAGGCCGGACGCATACGCTTCGAAGTCGAATGGCACGCGCGCCTCCTCGATGATGGCGCCGCCGTCGCGAAAGACGGTGATGGCATCGTCGCGACTGCGCCGCACGTCCGCGGCAAGGGACGGCGGAAACTGGTCGGGCGCGAGCGCGGTGATGCGCATGCCGCGCACGTCGCTTGCGCCGTCCAGCGCAGCCGCGCATTCGACGCGCGGTGCGATGAGCGTGGCCGGATCGCGCGGGTCCGGTCCCGCCATCGCGTCGGTCAGCAGCGCGACGTCGGCCACGCAACGGGCGAGCGGCCCCACCGAATCGAAGAGGTTGGACAGCGGCACCGCGCCGTACAGGCTGACGAGGCCGTACGTGGGTTTCAGGCCCGTCAAGCCGCACAGCGCCGCTGGAATGCGAATCGAGCCGCCGGTATCCGAACCGATGGCTGCGGGCACCATGCCGGCAGCGACTGCTACAGCCGAACCGCTCGATGATCCGCCGGCCACGCGATGGATGGCCGGGTCCCACGGGTTCCAGGGTGCACCCATCGGTTCGTTGCGGCCCCAGCCGCCGAACGCGAACTCCACCATGTGCGTCTTGCCCAACGGAATCATGCCCGCGGCGAGCAGACGGTCGACAACGGTGGCAGTGTGATTCGACCTGCGACCGAGCCACGATTTCGAGCCCGCCGTGGTCTGGCGGCCGTCGATTTCCAGCAGATCCTTGAGTGCGATCGGTAGGCCATGGAGCTGCCCGCGCGCGAGACCGGTGGCGCGGGCCAGATCGGCAGCATCGGCCAGCGCGCGCGCATCGGCGGCGTACACGTCGATGAACGCGTGCAGCTTGCTGTCGGCGGCGGCAATGCGCTCGAGGCACGCTTCGACGATGGCGCGGGACGTGGTTTCGCGCCGGGCAAGCTGCCCGGACAGGGCGGCGAGGGTAAGAAACGGCAGATCGTTCATTGGTCGAGGAAGCCTCCGGCTGATAATAAGATAAAACTATCGAAAACATTAACAAATATCATTAGAATTATGATGCGTCGATCCCCACCATACTGGAGCAAACCGATTCAACCAAGGAGCAACTCGATGTCCCAATCCGCATTCGTCCTCAAGGAAGGTCAGCCGGTCCCGCAAGTCACGTTTCGCGTCCGTCGCAACGGTGATTGGGCCTCGGTGACGTCCACCGATCTCTTCGCCAAGAAGAACGTTGTGGTGTTCTCGTTGCCTGGCGCATTCACGCCGACGTGCTCGTCGACCCACCTGCCGCGCTTCAACGAGCTGTGGCCCGCCTTCAAGGCCCAGGGTATCGACTCGATCGTCTGCATCTCCGTCAACGACCCGTTCGTGATGGAAGAGTGGGGCCGCGACCAGGAAGCCGAAAATGTGACGCTGCTGCCCGACGGCAACGGCGAGTTTACCGAGAAGATGGGTCTTCTCGTCGACAAGTCGGACATCAATTTCAGCAAGCGCTCGTGGCGCTATTCGATGCTGGTGCGCAACGGCACGATCGAGAAGCACTTCGTGGAGCCGCAGGAACCGGGCGACCCGTTCAAGGTCTCGGACGCCGACACGATGCTGCATTACATCAACCCCAGGGCGAAAAAGCCCGACCAGGTGGCCATTTTCACGCGGGACGGCTGCGGGTATTGCAAGACGGCCAAGCGGCGGCTGACCGAGGCGGGGTATAACTACGCCGAAATCACGCTGCCGCACACGATCCGGTCCAGGGCGGTGGGTGCGATCGCCGGTGCGGCTACGGTGCCGCAGGTGTTCATCAACGGCAACCTGATCGGCGGTGCCGAAGCACTTGAGGTGTTTCTGCGCAAAGCGGCGTAAGGTAGATCGATGGTGGCAAGACTGACGGGGGCCGGGACTTTCCGGCCCCCTCGCCGTCCATGAAAGGAAGGGCAACGATGGGCAGCCTGCAATCGACGCAATTGAAGGAACTCGTGACCGATGTCGCCGTGATCGGCGCCGGGACGGCGGGTCTTGCCGCGTATCGCGCGGCCAAGGCCACAGGCAAGCGTGTGCTGCTGATCGAGGGCGGTCCCTACGGCACCACCTGCGCACGCGTGGGCTGCATGCCGAGCAAGCTCCTGATCGCGCCGGCGGAAGCCGCACATGCGGTCGATCGATTCGCGGGCTTCGGCCTGAAGCTCGATGGCAAGGTCCAGGTCGATGGCCGCGCGGTGATGCAGCGCGTGAAGAGCGAGCGCGATCGTTTTGTCGGGTTCGTTCTTGAAAGCGTCGATGCGATCCCCGCCGCTGATCGCATGCGCGGTCATGCGCGATTTGTCGACGACACCACGCTGCGCGTGGATGAAAACACCACGATCAAGGCCGCGCGCGTGGTCATCGCCTCGGGTTCGTCGCCGACGTTTCCGCCGGCATGGAAGGCGCTGGGCGAACGCGTGGTCACCAACGACGATGTCTTCGAATGGGACGACCTGCCGCAAAGTGTGGCGGTGTTCGGTCCCGGCGTGATTGGCCTCGAGCTGGGGCAGGCGCTGCACCGGCTGGGCGTGCGCGTAAAGGTTTTCGGCCGCGGCGGTGGCGTGGGACCGCTGGCGGATCCGGCCGTGCTGGTGGAAGCGCGCCGCGTGTTCGGCGAGGAGTTCTACCTCGATACCGACGCGCACGCCGAGGTTTCACGCGATGGTGACGAAGTGGTGGTGGCGTATCGCGACCTCGATGGCAGCGCGCGCACGGAGCGCTTCCAATACTTGCTGGCCGCGACCGGTCGCGCACCCAACGTGCGCAATCTGGGTCTCGACAACACAAGCGTCAGGGTCGACGGCAAGGGCGTGCCGCTGTTCGACCGGACCACGCTGCAGTGTGGCAACACCAGCATCTTCATCGCGGGCGATGCCAACAACGACGTGCCGTTGCTGCACGAGGCAGCGGACGAGGGACGTATCGCGGGCGAAAACGCTGCGTCGTATCCGGTGATTCACGCCGGCTTGCGGCGGGCGGGACTTGGCGTGGTGTTCACCGATCCGCAGA
>JANMCS010000049.1:0-1676 GCA_031361405.1 Betaproteobacteria bacterium | reverse complement strand
GAAGAAATTGCACAGGTAGTAGCAGAAGGCGACGATGTAGGTGGCGGCTGATACCGAATGGCGCACGCCGCCGCCGGTGCCGATGACGGGCACGATGAATGCTGCCAGCACCAGCAACCCGGCCATGCCCGAGATCAGCGGGAGCAGCAGCAAGGGCTTGTCTTCCATCAGGATGCGCCACGACGATTTCATCAATTTCCAGGTCGTTGCGATCTTGCCCATCAGCGCCTCCGTGACGCGTTCTGCGCCGCGCCCATCTTGTCGAGATCGGCCTTGACCAGCGCCTGACTGCGCTCGTAGACGATCTCGCGTCCCATCGCATTGCCGACATAGGCCATGCCGTTGCGCGTGGGCGTCAGCTGGCACCGCACATTGTGGATGCCCTGGCCCAGGACCACTTCGATTACTTCGGCGCGCTTGCTGAAGACGACGACGTCCAGCGTCTGGCCGGATTCGGTCACGCGAACAGTGATTTTTTCGTCATTCATTGCAAGCAGGCTCCGAAGGGCGGGGACCGAGCCCCGACATGCGCATTAGACACCACAACGTGTGCCGCCGAGGCCCGCCATGCGACCAGCGGCGTCACGCGACGACGGCTGCGGCTCCCGGTGCGCGCAGGTCGCGCCACATATGGATCTTGGCCACGAATGAAGCGCCTACCGCGATGGCGCGCGGCTCCACGCCGAACACCACGAAGCCGCAACGCTCATACAGGGACTGCGCGGCCGCGTTGCCCTCCGACACCGTCAGGTTCACCTGCAGCACGCCGTCGCGCGCGCGGGCCAGGGCCAGCGCGGCCTCGACCAGCGCCTGCCCGATGCCACGGCCGCGTGCAGCTTCGGGCACCATCATGCTGAACAGCGTGGCCTTGTGGCGGGCCTTGGCGCGCGTCTCGAACTCGATGCCGGCGGCGCCCGCGAGTTGGTCGTGCTCGAACGCGCCCAGCACCACCGTCGAAGCGTCGGGCGCGACATCGAGGCGCGCCTCCCACCATGGCAGCGGCAGCGCACCGCGCTCCTCGACGCTGGAGGTGAACGCGGTCGGATGCCGTGCGTAGGCTTCCAGCATCAGCGCGCGATACGGCGCTGCATCCGACGGCACCAGCCGGCGGATATTCACGGCGTACGAACGGTCAGCGGCAACGGGATTGTCACTACACCGGCAGGCACGCGGGTCCCAACGGTTCGAAGCTCTTGTACGTGAGGATGAATTCCTGGTGGCCCAGCGCTTCGGATTGGGTGGCCGCGCCGTTGCCCACGCGTTGAATCAGTTCGAAGATCTCCTGCCCCACTTCCGGTAGCGTGGCGCGTCCTTCGAGGATGCGGCCGGCGTCCACGTCCATGTCGTCGGCCATCCGCTTGAACGTCTCCGGATTGGCGCAGACCTTGATCACCGGCGCGATGGCCGAGCCCACGACCGAGCCGCGCCCGGTGGAGAACAGGATCACGTGCGAGCCGCACGCGATCAACTCGGCAATCTCGGCGTTGTCGTTGATGTTGGGAAAGCCGAAGCGCACTTCGCCATCGGGCACCACATCGAGCAGGTACAGTCCCTTGCGCGGCGGCTCGATGCCCGGCTTGATGATGCCGTCGATGCACGACTGGCCCGACTTGGCATAGGCACCCAGCGACTTTTCCTCGATGGTGGTGAGCCCGCCGTCGGCGTTGCCCGGCGCG
>JANMCS010000212.1:0-1496 GCA_031361405.1 Betaproteobacteria bacterium | reverse complement strand
TCCTCGCGCGACCCGAAGTGCGCGAACACGCCCGACTTGCTCATCCGCATCGCCTCGGCGAGCGTGCCGATCGACAAACCCTCCAGCCCGTTGTGCGAGGCCAGCGCCAAAGCGGTATCGAGGATGGCGGCGCGAGTTTGCTGCCCTTTTTGCAGCTTCTGCAGCGGGCGGCCTTCAGCAACAGGGTGGGTGGGGGCGATCACGGGCACGGTGAGGCGAGAGAGCAAAAAAGAACGATCGTTCTATTTTGCACGAGAGCCAGCCGTCGTGGTTGAAATCTCGTAAGTTTTTGTTGGGCTGGCCGCAGCCAGCCCAACAGCCGGGCCGATCCGTCAGTCAGCCGCGCCAATCATTCGTCGGCGTCGTCGGCCTCGCCAGCGTCGCTCTCGGTGCTGGCTTGTTTCACCCGCTGCTCCAGCGGCGCCCGCAAGGCCGCGGCCTCGGCGACAAAGGCCGATGGCGACACGGTCGAGGCAAAGCGCAACGCGGGCAGCGGCAAGGTGGTCAGGTACAGCTCGGTGAAATTGCGATCGAAGCGATGCTGGTTGATCAACATGCTGGTCGCCACGCTGCCGATCACCAGGGTGCCCAGGGCGCCAAACACCACCGAGCGCCGAAACGGCAACACCTGCACCGCGTGCGAAGCCACCATCCAGCCCAGGATCAGCGGCACCACCACCTCTTCGGCCCGCACCAGCCACGCCCAGCCGAGGCTGGCACCCAGCTGGCGCAAAACCATGCTGGCCACCAGCGCAGCCAGCAGGCCGCGCGTGGCGATCGCCACATGCGGCCAGAACTCGAAACGATGCTGGAACAGCTTCGAGGCCAGCCCCCACGCCACACACCACCCCGCCAGCCCCAGCGGCACACCGAGCAGCAGGCCCATCCACTCGACCAGCTTGGCGCCCGGATCCATCTCGATCACATGCTGCGCGCCCCACAGGCCGAACAGCGCCAACAGGCAGATCAGCGTGACGGACACACGCGCTTCGCGACGCATCGGCTGTTCGGCCGGGATCAGCTCGCCGACGCGCCGCAGCTTCAGGCGCGTGGCGCCGAACTGCAGCAGGTTGGGCCCCGCCGGCATCCGCATCGACTGGCCGCCGGAGAGCGCATGCCGATCGAGCTTGACACCATTGATCGTGTCGCCCACCTGGATCGCCAGTTCGCCGTCGCCATCGAGCGCCAGCCGCATGTGGTGAGCCGCCACGTGCGGATCGTCGAGCACGAGGCCGTTGTCCATCGCACGCCCGATGGTCAGCGGCCAGGTGGCGACATCGATCACGCGGCGCACGCGGCCGTCGCGATCGAGCAGCTCGATCAAGGCCACCCGTTCAGCGGATCGGGCCCGGCTTGGGCTTTCGATCAACGGCTCGCGCTCGCCCTGGGTATCGCTCATAGGCAAGCCCATCGCAACGCCGAGACCACCCTCTCCCAACGTACCGCTCACTGGACTACCCACCGCGCAGCGCGCACCGGGAAGATCGCTTGGGAAC
>JANMCS010000043.1:0-7414 GCA_031361405.1 Betaproteobacteria bacterium | reverse complement strand
GTCGTGCGTGACGTAGATGGCAGTGATGCCGAGGCGCTGCTGCAGCTCGCGGATCTCGGTGCGCATCTGCACGCGCAGTCGGGCATCGAGGTTGGACAACGGTTCGTCGAACAGCAATACCTGCGGCTTGATCACGATGGCGCGCGCCAGCGCCACGCGCTGCTGCTCACCGCCCGAAAGCTGGCCCGAGAACTGATGTTCGTAGCCGGCGAGGCCGACCAGCTCCAGCACGTCGGCCACGCTGCGTGCGATGACGCTGGTCCCCATCGCGCGCACCTGCAGGCCGTAGGCCACGTTCTCGAACACCGACAGGTGCGGAAACAGCGCGTAGTTCTGGAACACGAAACCGATGTTGCGCTGGTTGGCCGGCAGGTGTGTGACGTCCTGACCGCCGAAGCGGATGGTGCCGGCGTCGGGCTTCTCGAAGCCGGCGATCATTCGCAGCGTGGTGGTCTTGCCGCAACCGGAGGGACCGAGCAGCGCCACGAATTCGCCCGGTGCCACATCGAGGCGCACGTCGCGCGCGGCATACACTTCGCCCTTGACGCGATGCGCATAGCGCTTGGAGACGCCATCGACGTGCACACCGATGGTTGCAGGATCACTCACCTTCATCCTCCCAGCATGCCGGACAGCCGCGCGGCGCCGGGCGCGCGCAACAGCCGCAATACCTGCCCGATCAGCGCGATCACGACGAACACGATCACGACCACCACCACCGAAAACGCCGCCGCGGGTCCCAGCGACAGCTCCGTCATGTTCTCGAGGATCTTCACCGTGACCAGCGACCAGCTGATCGACACCAGGAAGATCGTGGCGCTGATGGCCGTCATCGAGCGGATGAACACCACGCCCAGTCCGGCGAAGAATGCCGGTACGATGAGCGGCAGCGTGACGCGGCGAAACGTGGTGCCACTGCCTGCGCCGAGGCCCTGCGAAGCTTCCTCGAGGCTCCTGTCGATCTGCTGCAGCAAGGCCACCGTGGCGCGGACGCCGGTGGGACCATAGCGAAAGACGTAGCACGCGATGATGATCAGCGCCGTCCCGGTCAACTCGATCGGCGGATCATTGAACGCGATCAGGTAGGCGATGCCGACGATGGTGCCCGGCAGCGCGTAGTTGATCATCGACACCAGCTCCATCGAGCGCGCGCCGAGAATTTTCTTGCGGGTGACGAGATAGCCGAGCAGCACCCCGTAGAGTCCGCCCAGCGGCATCGCGAAGCCGGCGATGATCAGCGTGTCGCAGAGCACGCGTAGCCCCTCGGTGAAGATCACCTTGTAATGCGCCAGCGTGAACGCGTGGTTCGCGCCAAGCGCCACCACCAGCGACGCGTAGAGCAGCAGCGCATAGAAATACAGGATCACGACGGTGACCAGCGCGCAGGCGCCCAACAGCAACCAGCGCATGGCTTCGGTCATGCTGTCGTACGGCGTCTGCCCCGCGCCCTTGCCGGTCACCGTGACGTAGAAGCGGCGGCTGACCCAGTAGCGCTGCAGCAGGAACACCACCAGCGCCGGCACCAGCAGCGCGAAGGACAACACGGCGCCGCCGCGCAGGTCGAAGAGTCCGGTGATCTGCAGGTACGCCTGCGTGGGCAGCACCGGAAACTGGTTGCCGGCAAGAATGAGCGGCGTGGCGAAATCGGCCAGCGACGCGGCAAACAGCAGCAGGAATGCATTGGCGAGCCCGGGCACGCACAGCGGCAGGGTGACCGTGCGGAACACGCGCCAGCGCGATGCGCCGAGGCTCTGCGCCATGCCTTCGATGTTGGAGTCGATGCCTGCCAGCAACGGCCGCAACGTCAGGTAGGCAATCGGAAAGTAGGTGAGAACTTCGGAAAACGCCGTGCTGGTGAGCCCGTAGACCGTCACGCCTTTCAGCCCCAGCAGGTCGTAGGTGATGAGCCCGCGCGGACCGAAGGAGAAGATCATCGCAATGGCGGTCGTGAATGGGGGCGACACCAGCGGCAGCAACACCGCGGCATCCACCACGTGCAGCAGCCAGCGCGGCAGGCGGCCCCGCGCGGCGGTGAACGCAAACAGGAAGCCGATCAACGTGCCCCCGATGCCGACGATGAAGGCCAGCAGCAGGCTGTTCCAGAACGCCCGCTGCTGATGCTTGTCGGCCAGTACCTTGACGATGCCGGAGAAGGTGAAAATGCCGTTCTCGAACAGCACGCGGCCAAGCAGCGCGCCCAGCGGATAGAGGACGAACAACGCGAGCAACAGCCATAGAACCACAACCGCGCCGGTGACGGCGGGGTCGCGGCGCAGCCGCTCGATGCCGGCGGCGATCAAGCGCGACTACGGATTGAGAACTTCGGCGACCCAGCGGTCGACGATGCGCTTGCGGTTGGCGCCGGCGTAGTCGGCATCGATCGGAAAGATCTTCGCACCCTTGATCACGGCGGCGAGGCTTGGCTCGAGCGCGACATCCGGATGCGCCGGCACGAAGTTGATCTTGTACTTGGCGAACTGGTTCTGCATCGCGGGTGAGGTGGCCCAGTCGATCAGCTTCCTGCCCTGCTCCGGATTCTTGGCGCCCTTCAGCAGCGCGATGCCTTCCGCGGCGGTGCCGATGCCTTCCTTCGGAAAGCTGATCTGCACGTCATAGCCCTTGGCCTTCGTGTCGAGCGCATCGACGATGAAGAAGATGCCCCCGCCCGCCTGGCCCAATCCTACCGGCAATGTGCCGCCACCGCCGCTCTTGGTATAGAGCTGCACGTTGGGGCGCAGCTTCTTCAAGTACGCGAATGCCTTGTCCTCGTCGCGGCCGTTGACTTCGAGAACGGAAAAGATGCGCGTGACCGCGGTGCCCGACGTGCGCGCGTCCGCCATCTGCAGCATGTTCTTGTACGGCGCGGCCAGGAGGTCGTCCCACGATGCGGGCGCCTTGAGGTTGTTCTCCTTCAGGAACTTGTCGTTGGTCATGAACACGAGCGGATCGTCGGCGATCGCGGTCCACATGCCGTCCGGCTGCTTGAAGCGTGGCGGCAGCTTGGCAAACGATGGCGACTTGTAAGGCTCGAACAGGCCTTCGTTGATGCCGGCCGCAAAGGTTTCCACCGGGCCGCCGAACAGCACGTCCACGCGCGGATTGTTCTTCTCGGCGATGACCCGCGCCAAGGCCTCGCCCGACGAGAAGCGGACGAAATTGACCTTGATGCCGGTGGCCTTCTCGAATTCCTCGAACATCGGCCGGGCCCAGTTCTCGGGCCAGATCGAATAGACGTTGAGCGTGTCGGCGGCCAGCGCCGTGGTGGCTGTGGCGGCCAACGCCAGGACGGCAAGTGCGCGCGCGGCGCGCCGCAGCAGGCAGGGGGAACGAATCATGGGTTTCTCCTCGTGGATGCCCTGCCGCGCTGCCGCTGGTGTGCGGCGCGCGGTCTCGCGGCATGCAATGGATGACGGTACCCGACGGGTGGGCGGGCCGTCAAATACGGGTATGCCAATGCTTCCATAGGCGAGACCGTAGGCAATCCGGTAGGCGAGGCTTTAGCCTCGCGGGAGTAACGGATGCCGCAGCATGCGAGGCTGAAGCCTCGCCTACAGCCTCGCCTACAACCGCACCAACGGCATCACAACGCGCACTTGCCGACGTAGCCCTCGGATATCGGCGCTTCGTGCTGCGGCGGCGTCACCCCCTGCCCGTCGAACAGTACCGCCACCTGCGCCGGTGTGCCGAACTTGCTGTCGGCGCGACGCTTCTCGTTGATGATGCGGAAGATGTTCCATTCGTCGTGCGCGCCGCGGCTCACCGACGCGGACGCACGCAGCGCGTAATAGCGGCGGAACGCCGCCTTGGTGAGGCCACCCTGCACGGCCTTGGCGAACTCCGGGTCGCTCCCCACGCGCTTGTCGAAATACACGTCGAGCTTGGCCATGTCGTTGTTGCCGTCGAAGCCGAAGTACCGCGCGAAATCGCCGGGGCCTGCAAAGTAGACGAAATCGAAGTCCCCCATGCCGTCCGTGCCTTCGAGCAGCGAAGTCCACATCAGCATATAGTCCGCGCCGGTGCCCTTGGGCAGGTCGGCCTCGAGCGTTCCCGGATTGAGGACGAAGACGTAGTCGGCGCCAAAGCGCTTTTCGATCGCCTTCTTCGCGGTTTCTGCCACTTCCTTGTTGACGTTGAAATTGCCGCCGCCCGCGGGGCTGAGCGGAACGCTCAGGTAGCCCACCGCCTTGCCCGCCTTGCGCTGGTCAGCCAGCGTCTGCCGGAACTTGTCGATCTTCTCGTTGATCGTGGGCTTCAACTCGTCGTTGACGCAATAGCAGATCGCCACCTTCGTGCACTCGGTGACCTTGGCCGCGATCGCCTCAGGCGCGGCAGCGCCGACGATTCCGGCAACGGCAAGCGCAACGGCAAAGCGAGCAACACGAAACGTGGGCATGGTGACTCTCTCCAGGATCAGATCGGATAGATCAGCGAATTGGGAATGAGCTCGGAATCGAACACCGCGATGCGTTCGCGGAACTTGAGTCCCGCGCTGGTGGCGACGATCCAGTCGAGGTAACGGCCGGCGTTGTAGACGCTGGACAGCTCGTTGCGGCGCGTGCGCACCACGACGTAGTTGGTGACGCAGCGGATGCCATCGTCACCGCGGGACACGATCCGCGGCATCGACACGATGTGCCGCTGGTAGTACGGATCGTGAAAGAGCGTCTCGCGCACACCATACACGCGATCCATCAGCATGCCGCGGCTTTCGAACGCCAGCGTGGCGAGCGGCAATCCGCGGTCGAAGTTCTCGCGCGGCTGGATGCGGTAGATGCAATCGTCGAGGAAGAAATCCGGCCACGCATCGAGCGGCCCGTCGTCGACCACGCTGGCGTAGCGCGCGTTGAGATCGATGATCGCGGCCAGCAGCACCGGGTCTGGCGGCGGCGCCACGTTGGGCGACGTTGCGATCACGTCGTCAGCGTGCGTCACGGCGCCATCACCTTGCGCCAGTATGCGTACATGCCGCGGATCAGCGTCTCCGTGACCATGTGTTCGGTGTCATGCACGTCCGTGCCGTCGAGTTCGGCCAGCGTCGCGAAGCCCTCGTTGGCCGCAAACGAATGCTGCGCCATCTCGATCACTTCGCCGTCATCGGCGGAGACGAAGCCGGCTGGGCCGAAGAGGTTGGCCTGCCGCAGGCGGCGCGTGGTCATTTCCGGCGAGTCGTCGGCAAAGCCGAAATGCGTCCACACGTAATCGAATTCGCCCGGCCCGACTGGTTGCAGGTGGCGCGTGGACAGCGAATTGACCTGCTGCTGGATCACGAGATTGGGAAACAGCGTGATCATCACCACCGTGGGACCGTTCCACCAGCTTTCCGGGACCACGTCGAGCAGGCGCGTGTCGTGCAACTGCATCCGCGCCTTGAAGCTGGTCACGCCTTGCGTGACGGCGCCCGCACCGCCTTCGTTGCGGCGCGAGATCATGCACGCGTGCCGATGGTGCGCGTCCATCACCATGCGCGCCTTCTGGTCCGCGCGCCACAGCCCGAACGTGACGAACCACGAGTGCAGCAATCCCGGATGGTACGGATCCTTGATGTTTTCCTGCATCAGCTTCCAGTTGGCGGGGATGCGCTGGCGGCTGTAGCCCAGGATGCGCAATTCGCGGCCGTCGAACACGCGGTCGAACCATGGCAGCACCGGCTCGCCAAGAAACTGCTCGAGCGGCTCGACGTCGTGATCGAAGCTCGCGAATATCACGCCACCGCGGCGCGCCACCTTCAACTGCGTGAGACCATTTTGTTTCGGATCGAAATCGGCCGGCATGCCACCCTGTGTGCACACCACGCCGTCCACCATGGCCTTCACGCCGTTGCGAAACGGCACGCCCTTCAGGTTGCCGGCAAGGTCGTACTGCCATTGGTGATAGGGGCAGACGAATTTCTCGCGATTGCCGAAATCCTCGCGACAGAAGGCCACGCCCCGATGCGCGCAACGATTTTCGACAACATGCACCTCACCCTGCGCATCGCGCACCACGATCACGCTGCGCTCGCCCAGCCGCGTGCGCTTGAAGTCGCCGGGCTTCGGGATCTCCGCATCCAGCCCGACGTAGCACCAGTGGTTGCGATAGAAGAGGCGCGCCATCTCGCGCTGATACACGTCGGGGTCGGTGTATACCCACGCCGGGATGCGGCTGTTGCGCGTGAATTCCATCCGCTGCAGTTCGGCGGTTTCAGGCAAGCGGTCGGGGGCGTTCATCGGGGCTTCCTCTGTGCGGGGTACTACCAACGCTCGTCGCGCAATATCCCGAGTGCGCGCTGCATCGGCGCATCGGAATAGCTGAACAGCACCAGCGCCTCCTGCACCTCGTAGTGGGCGCTGGCCCACGGCGGCACGACGAAGTGATCCTTGGGGCCAAGCGCGAAGCGCACCGGTGCCGCCGTCCCTTGCGCGATGACGACCGTGCCTTCTCCCTCCACCACTGAAACCACGGTGCTGGCCGTGGTGCGCGCCGGGCGCGTGGTCGTGCCCGCGGGCAGCCATTGCAGGTACGTTGCCATCGTGGTGATCGCAGGCCCGCCGGTGGCTGGATTGACATACTCGAGCTTCACGCCATCCCATGCGTCGGGCGGCTCGGCGGCAGCCAGCGCCAGCAACGCCGCTTTGCTGTCTGCATACGGGTAGCAGAAGATCGGGCTCGTTGCGCCGTGCGGCGCGTCGTAACGCACCGGCAGCATGTTGGCGCCGTAACGCGCCATGCTGGTGCCTTCGGCGCGCGTGACGGCCTGTTGCGCCGCGCCGCCGTTTTCGGCGAAGCCCGCGTCGAGAAAGCGGATCAGCGGAATGTCGAGGCCGTCGAGCCACACCACCGGTTCGTCGCCGGGGTTGCCGTGGTCGTGCCACGTCCAACTGGGCGTGATGATGAAATCGCCGGGCTGCATCGTGACGCGTTCGCCGTTGACCGCGGTGTAGGCGCCTTTGCCATGCACGACGAAGCGCAACGCGGATTGCGTGTGCCGGTGCGACGGCGCAATTTCACCCGGCAAGATGAGTTGCAGGCCGGCATACAACGATTGCGTGATGCACGATTGCCCGCGCAGCGCCGGATTTTCGAGGATCAGCACGCGCCGCACCGCCTCCTCGGCCGAAATCAGGCGACCGGCATCCTGCAGCGGCGGCCACACGTCGCTCCAGCGCCAGTGCGCGGGCACGCAGGGCGTGGCCGGTTCGCGCGGCACCAGCGCGTGCAGGACCTCCCACAAAGGCGTGAGGCCCAGCGGTCGGATGCGGTCGTAGAAACCGGCGCGCTCGCCAATGGATGGCGATGAGGGCGCGGCGGGTGTGGCGCGAGGGAGCACGGGGAGCGAGGCCATGGGGGGATTGTTCCCGCCTGCGCCGGTTCGCGCAAGCAGACTTCGTTGGGCAATTCTGCAGGCGTTTCTGTAGGCGAGGCGTCAGCCTCGCGC
>JANMCS010000603.1:0-4782 GCA_031361405.1 Betaproteobacteria bacterium | reverse complement strand
CCAATCCTTGAACTCGAGCAGCGTTTCCGCATCCTGCGTCAGCGGCAGTGCCTTGACCCAGCCCTTGATGCCATAGGGCGCGGCCACGCGCCCCATCACCACAATGTCGGGCGTGCTCAGGCGGCTGCAGCCGGCGCCGCCGCCGGGCGAACACCACGCTTGACGAGGCCGGAAACGGTATCGGACAGCTTGGCACCACGCTCCTGCCAGAACGTGATGCGGTCGAGCGCGAGACGCAGACCCTCTTCGTTCGCCGTGGCGATCGGATTGTAGAAACCTACGCGCTCGATGAACCGACCGTCGCGACGGCTGCGCGAATCGGCAACGACCACGTTGTAGAAGGGGCGCTTCTTGGCGCCGCCGCGGGCAAGGCGAATTACTACCATGGCTTGTGTCTTTCTGAAGGCTTGCGAATTCGGGGGAAAGCCGACGATTGTACTGCTAATCAAGGATATAGCGCAACTTTTCAGGCCTGATCGGGCGCTGCCCGACGGCCGCTCCGCGTTGGAGCGGACCCCGCGTTGGCGGGTTGCGTGCCCCGTCGACGGATGAGGCGCGTGGCCGCTCAACCCGGGCGGCCGTCGTACCTCCCGGCTCCGGCGCGGCTTTTTCGTTCTAACTAATTGTATTAATTGTATTTTCTAGCGCATACCTGGGAGCATGCCCTTCATTCCGCGCATCATCTTCTGCATGCCGCCCTTGGCGACCATCTTCATCATCTTCTGCGTCTGCTCGAACTGGTTCAGCAGCTGGTTCACTTCCTGCACCGAGACCCCCGAGCCCGCAGCGATCCGCCGTTTGCGCGACGCCTTCAGGATCTCGGGCTTGGTGCGCTCTTGGACGGTCATCGAATTGATGATGCCCTCGATGCGCGCCATGCGGCGCTCGTCCACCGCCGCACCTTGCGCCGCACGCGCGAGTTCCGCCGGCAACTTGTCCACCAGGCCCGCGATGCCGCCCATGTTGCGCATCTGCCCGATTTGCGCCTTGAAATCGGTGAGGTCGAAGCCCTTGCCCGACTTGACCTTCTTCGCCAGCTGCTGCGCCTGCGCAACGTCGACATTCTTCTGCACGTCCTCGAGGAGCGACAGCACGTCGCCCATGCCGAGAATGCGCGACGCCATGCGCTCGGGGTGAAACACCTCGAGACCGCCGATCTTTTCACCGGTACCAATGAATTTGATGGGCGCGCCGGTGACCTGCCGCACCGACAGCGCCGCACCGCCGCGGGAATCGCCGTCGAGCTTGGTGAGGACGACGCCGGTCAACGGCAGCGCGTCGCGAAACGCGCGCGCCGTGTTGACGGCGTCCTGCCCCTGCATTGCATCGACGACGAACAGCGTTTCCACCGGGTTGATGGCCGCATGCAACGCGGCGATTTCCCGCATCATCGCCTCGTCGATGGCAAGGCGCCCCGCCGTGTCGACGATCAGCACGTCGAAGTAATGCCGGCGCGCCCAATCGAGCGCCGCCTGCGCGATCGCCACCGGCGCCTGGCTTGCGTCCGACGGGAAAAAATCCGCGCCGACCTGCTCGGCCAGGAGCCGCAGCTGCTCGATGGCCGCCGGACGATAGACGTCGGCGGAAACAAGCAACACTTTTTTCTTGTACTGCTCGCGCACCAGCTTGGCGAGCTTGCCCACGGTCGTGGTCTTGCCTGCGCCCTGCAATCCCGCCATCAGGAACACCGCGGGGGGCTGCGACGCAAAGGACAGCGGCACCGCCGCAGCGCCCATCAATGCGGTCAGTTCACGATGCACGACGCCGATCAGCGCCTGTCCGGGGGTCAGCGAACCCGCGACCTCTTCGCCGACCGCCTTCTCCTTGACGGCGGCCACGAAGTCGCGGACCACCGGCAGCGCGACGTCGGCGTCCAGCAACGCCAGGCGGACTTCGCGCAGCGCTTCCTGGATATTGGCATCCGTCAGGCGGGCCTGCCCGCGCAACTCCTTGACGACGCGGGACAGTCGTTGCGTTAGATTTTCGAGCATTGGATCAGTCGGGTCGGAGTGAACGGACGCGCGGAAGGAAGGATGGGTGCCATCGGTTACACTTGAAGCCGCCTGCGCGCCACTGCGGCTTACGTGATTTTGGAACTGCAACTTCATGATTCTACTTCATATCGTCGTCGCGACCCTGTACGCAATCGCACTCTGGCTGCGTGCACCTGGCACGCCGAGTCACGTGCGCGTCCGCGCCGCGGCCGGGCTGATCGCGCTCGCCATTGTCCTCCACGGGTGGACGATCGAGCAGGCGGCTCTCACCCCCACGGGTCTCGATCTCTCGTTCATGCACGCGCTGTCGCTCGTGGCCTGGGTCACCGTGCTGGTGGCGGGTGTATCCGGCGTTCTGGCGCGGCTACCCGCCGTGGGCAATGCCATTCTCGCCGTGGCTGCGGTGTGCGCGTTGGCGCCGCTCGTCCGTGGCGGCGGGCACACGGTGTCATACGCAGGCGAGCCTTGGGCCACTGCGCACATCGCGGTCGCGCTGATCGCTCATGCGTTGTTCGTCGTCGCCGCGATGCACTCGCTGATCCTGACGGGGCTCGAGAAGCGGCTGCGTCGCGGGCTGTCGCCTGAGTCCGGCGAGGCAACGCCGCCCCTGCTGACGCTCGAACGCGTGCTGTTCCGCCTGGTCGGCGCGGGATTCGTGCTGCTGACGCTCACGCTCGTGAGTGGGGCACTGTTTTCCGAGCAGTTGTTCGGCAAGGCCATGACCTTCAACCACAAGAACGTGTTCTCGCTGCTCGGCTGGTTCACGTTTGCGATCCTGCTGTTCGGCCGCTGGCGCTTTGGGTGGCGCGGCCGCCGCGCGTTGTACTGGATACTGGCGGGCACCGTGCTGCTGGTGCTGGGCTACCTTGGCAGCAAATTCGTCACCGAAGTGGTCCTCGGCCGATGAATCGCACTCAGTCAAGCCTTGGCTGACATCGCCACCAGCACGCTGGTGATCACGCTGGCGATCATGCTGGTGGCGTCGGCGTTCTTTTCGACTGCCGAGACGGCGATGATGGCGTCGAACCGCTATCGCCTGAAGCACCGCGCGCAGCGGGGCAACCGCGGCGCCCGGCTGGCATTGGGCCTGCTCGCACAAACCGACCGCCTGCTCGGCGTGATCCTGTTCGGCAACAACCTGATCAATGCCGGTGCAGCCACCCTGGCGGGCCTCATCACCGGGCGCATGCTCGGCGAAGGCGAGCTGGCACTGGCGGCAGGCACGGTGGCCGTGACGTTCCTGATCCTGGTGTTTTCGGAAATCACGCCCAAGGTGATCGGCGCAACCCACGCCGACCGCATCGCGCCGATGGTCGCGTTTGTGCTGTCGCCGCTGTTGCGCGTGCTGCAGCCGGTGGTCTGGTTCGTGAACCTGTTCGTGCAGGGGCTGCTCAAGATCCTGCGGATCAAGCCGGCGCAGGAAGGCGCCACGCAATTGACGCAGGAGGAATTGCGCTCGCTGGTGCTCGAGGGCAGCCAGTATTTTCGCGGCAAGCACAAGACCATGCTGGCCAACCTGATGGACCTTGAAGCCATCACCGTCGAAGACGTAATGACGCCGCGCAACCGCATCCACGCGCTCGACTTCGCCGAAAAGCCCGCATTGCTGCGCCAGCAACTCGCCACGTCCTATCATTCACGCGTCCCGGTGTTCGAAGACACGCTCGACAACATCATCGGCGTATTGCCGCTGAAGGCCGTGGTGCACCTGCAGCTGCACGCGGCGGAACTAGACGCCACCCGCTTGCGCCCACTGCTGCGGCCGCCCTACTTCATCCCCGCCGGCACACCGTTGCTCACGCAATTGACGCAGTTCCAGGCGGACCGCCAGCGCCTCGGCCTCGTGGTTGACGAGTACGGCGAGTTGCAGGGGCTCGTCACGATCGAGGACATCGTCGAGGAGATCATCGGCGAATTCACGACCCAGGCCCCCGGCGGGTCGGAGAGTTACCGCCGCGAAGCCGACGGCAGCGTGGTCGTGGCCGGCATGTCGCAGTTGCGGACGCTCAATCGCCGCCTCGGCACCCAGTTCCCGCTGGACGGCCCGAAAACCCTCAACGGACTGATCGTGGAGCACCTCGGGGACATTCCCGATGCCGGCCTTTCGTTCCGCCTGTTCGGGCAATTGCTTGAAATCCTGCAAACCCAGGACCGGGCGGTAAAAGTCGTCAAACTGATAGGTCCGGTGGGCCGGGGGAGCGCGCCTTTACAAATGCCGATCGAGCGGGCATGATCGTCCGGTAACTTTTTATGCGAATGGAATAGCTGGCGATTTTCCCACCTGGGCATGTTGCTTGCTTGACTAATCCCGTCACCCCCGACCTCGAACGGATGGAGTCCGAACCCTTCCCGTCATGGTCCTCGCGGAGGCGTCGATGCCACACGTCGACAAGGTGATCGTCACCAACCTGGGCGCGCTGCGCGAGAAGTACCTGAAGCGCTTCCCCTCCGTGCTCGCCGCGATCCGGACCATGACCGCGCCCGACGCCTACCCGGCGCTGACCACGCGCCTGGTGGCACTCGACGACTCCGCCGCGATGCGGCCGACGCGTGGACGGGCGGTGTAGGACTCGGTCGACCCGCGTCTGTCCAATCTGGCGATCTACGCGATCTGGTTTCATTGGCTGCCCCACTAGATGCGGATCATGTGCGCGCCCGACGTGGTACCGCACCAGGATCTGCTCAACCCGGTCTACGCGACACACGATGACGACGATCGCATCGTGCCGAGCGATCTGCCCTACGCGTGCGAGCAACCCTACGGACGTGAGATCGCCGACTTCCGTGG
>JANMCS010000201.1:0-1489 GCA_031361405.1 Betaproteobacteria bacterium | reverse complement strand
TTCAACACCACCGGCGACAAAGCCTGGCTCGATGCCTACCTGTTCTGGACCAAGGTCTTCGCGCTCAGCTTCGGTCTCGGTGTGGTGAGCGGCATCACGATGAGCTTTCAGTTCGGCACCAACTGGCCGGGCTTCATGGAGCGTGTGGGCAACATCGCCGGGCCCCTGCTCGGCTACGAAGTGCTCACCGCGTTTTTTCTCGAAGCGGGGTTTCTCGGCATCATGCTGTTCGGCGCCAACCGGGTGAGCGCGCGGGTGCACATGGCCTCGGCGATGCTGGTGGCGTTTGGCACCACCGTCAGCGCGTTCTGGATCCTGAGTCTGAACTCCTGGATGCACACACCCGCGGGCTACGAAATCATCAACGGCGAGTTCCATGTCAAGAGCTGGATCGACGTGGTGTTCAACCCCTCGCTGCCGTATCGCCTGTCGCATGTGCTGCTGGCTTCGGGGCTGACGGTGAGCTTCCTGATGATCGGCCTGAGCGCCTGGCAGGTGCTCAAGGGCACCACCAACGCATCGACCAGCCGGGTGATGCGCGTGGCGCTCACCGTGGCCGCCGTGTTGATCCCGGTGCAGATCATGGTGGGCGATGCGCACGGCCTGAACACGCTCGAACACCAGCCGCAGAAGATCGCCGCGATGGAAGGCGTGTGGGAAACCGAACGCGGCGCGCCGCTGCTGCTGTTTGCCATCCCCGACCAGCAATCGCGCAGCAACCACTTCGAGATCGCCATCCCCAAACTCGCCAGCCTCATCCTCACCCATCACGCCGATGGCGAGATCAAGGGCCTGAACGAATTCAAGGACGATCGTGGCTACACACATCCGCCGGTGCTGCCGCTGTTCTTCGCGTTCCGCACGATGGTGGGCGTGGGCATGCTGATGCTGGCCACCAGCTGGCTCGGCCTGTGGATTTTTCGCCGCCGCGGCTGGGTGGCGCAGAGCCTGCCGGTGCCGATGCTGTGGCTATTCACCGCGATGACGGTCTCCGGCTGGCTGGCCACGGTGGCGGGCTGGTACGTGACCGAAATCGGCCGTCAGCCCTACCTGGTTTTCGGCCTGTTGCACACGGCTGACCTGGCCTCCAGCGTGCCGGCGCCGAAGATCGCGCTGTCGCTGGCTTTGTACGTCACGATGTACCTGGCGCTGATCACCGCCTACATCGGTGTGCTGAAGTACATGGCCGAAAAGCCGCCGCACACAGTGGCCGATGAAAAGGTCGACCAGCAGATGGCACCGCTGGTGCCGGAGATCGCCAAGCCATGACACCCACCACCTTCGAGCACTTCCTGCCGGTGATCTTTCTCGGCCTGATGGGCCTGTCCATGCTGATCTACGTGACGCTGGACGGCTTCGATCTCGGCGTGGGCCTGCTGATGCACCGTGCCACACCCGCGCAGCAGGATGTGATGGTGGCCAGCATCGGGCCGTTCTGGGATGCCAACGAAACCTGGCTCGTGCTCGGCGTGGGCATCCTGCTCATCGC
>JANMCS010000552.1:0-1433 GCA_031361405.1 Betaproteobacteria bacterium | reverse complement strand
GCCAGCCTTGGGCAACGCGTCGAGATAGTCCTTGATCTCGACGATGGCCGGCGTGGAATCGCGCACCTGGCCGAAGAACTCGAGACACACCGTGCGGATGGCCGGCGGCATCCTGTGCAGGATGAAGCGCGCGCTGGTGATGAGACCATCGCAGCCTTCCTTCTGGATACCCGGCAGGCCGGCCAGGAACTTGTCCGTGACATCCTTGCCGAGACCGGTCTTGCGGAACGCGCCGCCGGGGATCGCAAGCGTTTGCGTGCGCTCCACGGTCTTGCCATCCGCAGCGAACCATGTGCACAGGAACGTGGCCATTGCGGCGTCGTGGATCTTGCCGAGGTTGTGGTCGGTGCGCACCACTTCCAGCCACTGCGCCTGCGGCGTCACCATCCGCCATGAGGCGAGATTGTCGAGCGCAGTACCCCACAGCACCGCCTTCTTGCCACCGGCGTTCATCGCGACGTTGCCGCCGATGCACGATGCGTCGGCCGAAGTCGGATCCACTGCAAAGACGAGTCCGCCGCGCTCCGCCGCATCCATCACCCGGCGCGTGACCACGCCAGCCCCTGCATCGATGGTGGCGGTCGCTTGCGTATGACCCGGCAGCACGATGGGCTCCACGTCCGACAACCGCTCGAGCTTCTCGGTATTGATGACCGCCGAGCGTGCATCGAGCGGAATGGCCCCGCCCGTATAGCCGGTGCCGCCGCCGCGCGGGATGATGGTGAGGCCCAATTCGATGCAACCCTCGACCAGCCCGCGCACTTCGTCTTCCGTGTCGGGATGGAGCACGACGAACGGATACTCGACGCGCCAGTCGGTGGCGTCGGTGACGTGCGAGACGCGCGCCAATCCGTCGAACGCGATGTTGTCCTTGTGCGTGTGCCGGCCAAGCACGCGCCGCGCGCGCTTGCGCAATTCCGCGGTCGCGGGAAACGACGCGGCGAATCGGTCCACGGCGGCGTTGGCCGCCGCCACGAGCTGCGCCACCTTGCCATCGCGCGCCAAGTCCGCGCCTGCGCCTGCCTGCCGCCGTATTTCGATCTCGCGCAGCCGATGCCGCAACGCCTCGACCAGCAAGCCCTGCCGCTTCGGGTTATCCAGCAGATCGTCCTGCAGGTACGGATTGCGCTCAACCACCCAGATGTCGCCCAGCACTTCGAACAGCATCCGGGCCGACCGTCCGGTGCGCCGTTCGCCACGCAGTTCGTCGAGCAACGCCCACAGTTCGTGCCCGAGCAGCCGGATCACGATCTCGCGATCGGAGTACGACGTGTAGTTGTACGGAATCTCGCGCAGCCGAGGGGCCTCCCCGCGGGGCTCCGCAACGTCGACAAAGGCTTCGGTAACGGTATTCATGGCAGCCCATTAGTCTACCGCAGCGCAACATGGGTGCTCCCTCGCCGGCTTCCGCCGCGGTAAACTGGCGGTCTTAC
>JANMCS010000549.1:0-2085 GCA_031361405.1 Betaproteobacteria bacterium | reverse complement strand
GCTTCCTGGATCCACGTGTATTGCCGCGAGATGCCACCGGGCATCAGGTCGCTGTAATGCACCGATTCTTCGCGGGTATTCCACGGCGCGTCGCCCACTTCAATGCGCCGCAGCCACTTCACGCTGGACACGCCCTGCACGCCGGGCACGAGCAGCCGCAGCGTATAGCCTTGCTCGGGGCGCAACATTTCGCCGTTCTGGCCATAGCAGACCAGCACATCGTCCAATGCCATCTGCAGCGAGATCGTACGCGTGAGCGCGGCACCGTCGGAGCCTTCCGCCAGCACGAACTTCGCCTTCCTTCGATCGATGCCCGCTTCGTCGAGCAGCGTCGACAACGGCACGCCGGTCCATTCGCTGCACGAGAGCATCCCGTGCGTGTATTGCACGGTGGGCACCGCGACGTTGCCCCACTCCATGCCGGTGTTGGCGCCGCATTCGATGAAGTGCACGCGCGACACCGACGGAAACCGCACGATGTCATCCATCGTGTAGAGCCGCGGATGGGCGACGAGGCCGTGGATCATCAGGCGATGCTGGTGGGGATCGATGTCCGGCATGCCGGCGTGATGGCGCTCAAAGTGCAGACCCGTTGGCGTGATGATGCCGAAGAGACTCTGCAGCGGCGTGAACGACACCGACGACTGCGGCGTGCGCGTCAGGCCCGGGCTTTCGCGGCGCTTGACGCTGGACTCGTACTTCGACGGCACGCCATACGGAGAGGTCAGAATCGGCGCGCCCAGCACCTGCGCCCACTCGGGCACGTGGGGTGGAAGATTCCTGGTGAGGCTGTCGTCGGCCAGCGCGCGCATGGCCGTGGTCGTGGCGAGCGCACCGCCGCCCACCGTCGCCACGTGCCACAGGAAACTGCGCCGCGCCGGATCGGGCGGTGCCTCGAGATGATTCTCCGGCGCCCGGCGAATGCGACCGGGGATGCCGTGGCCTTGCGCCATCGTCTTGCTCCTCCACACCCGCGACGCCTGCATGGCGTCAATGCCGGGCGGCAAAGTGCAGCAGGTCCTTCTTGAGCGGTTTCTGGTCGTCGATCTGGCTCGCGATGCGAACGCAGACCGCGCGGCAGATTTCCACGAATTCAGGGTCGTTGATCTGGTAGTAAACGGCGTTGCCTTCGCGGCGGCGGCTGACCACGCCCACGCTGTGCATCAGCGCCAGGTGGCGCGACACGTTGGTCTGCGTGAAACCGGTGGCCGCGACGATGGCGGTGACCGAGCGCTCCTCCTGGCAGATCGTGTGCATGATCCGCAGGCGCGTGGGCTCGGACAGCACGCTGAAGTAGCGCGCGACCACGGCAAAGACACGGTCGAGGTCGTCGGTCAGCGGCGCGGCGGCGGTGACCGTTGCTCGGATTGTCGTGCGCTTCGCGGTCTTGATCCTGGACATATGCTTATGAGCATATACGCATATTGTGGACGCGTAAATACCCTCGCAGGCCCGAGGATCGTGGCCATTGGGACGGGGGGCATACGATCAACATGCACCCGGGTGGAAGCTTGCAGGCGCTGACCGAGGCGGGGGGCCATCGATGGCCGTGCGCATCAACGAGCGGTGTACAGGACACGGGCAATCAACATGAACGTCGGGACCACAATCCCCACAGTGATCGCGGTCAGCATTTCCCGGTGCGGATGCGCGCGCGCCCGCAGCCCCACGATTTCGATGATCGCCACGGCGAGCAACGCGATGGGACTGGTGAGAACCAGCGGAATCGGCCAGAGATTGCCCTCGCCCCGATAGGCGACGATGGTGATCAAGCCCACGACCAGCATGACGCCCAGGGGGATGAGCGAGGCGCTCAGGAATCGCTGCCGCAGCGTGCCCATCGCGAGTGCCTGGATGACGACGTACGCCGAGAAGGCGGTGCCCCACCCGCCCAGGAAAAACGCGCTCCAGCTGGTTACGTCACCCATTGCAGCCACACCGTCTCTCCCTCGCGGTCGATATGGAGTCGAATCATGCCTCGACTGCCGAGGCCGCGCATCATTCATCTCGTTTGCGGGTGATGCAAGCGTCGCGCCCCCTCCGGGAGGCGCGCCGTCCTACAACAGGCTCAGCATTTTGCGGATG
>JANMCS010000483.1:0-1512 GCA_031361405.1 Betaproteobacteria bacterium | reverse complement strand
TTCAGCCTCGCGGAGACATCGCATCGATTCACCACGCGAGGCTGAAGCCTCGCCTACGGGGATTGGTGCGTCTCCCGCCTACGTCGAGATCGACGGGGTTGCCAAGACGTACCGGCGCAACGGGCGCGAGACGCACGCACTCGAACACATCGACCTCGCCATCCGCGAGGGCGAATTCCTGGCCATTGTCGGTCCTTCCGGCTGTGGCAAGAGCACGCTGCTGCGCATGGTTGCCGGGTTGCATCTGCCCACGACCGGCACCGTGCGGATCGGGGGTCGCGTGGTCGATGGCCCGCAGACGGAACTCGGCATCGTGTTCCAGAGCCCGGTGTTGCTGGACTGGCGCACGGCGCTCGACAACGTGCTGGTGCAGGTGGAGTTGCGCGGCATGAATCCACGGGCCTGGCGCGAACGCGCGCTGGGCCTGCTGCAGCAGGTGGGACTGCGTGACTTTGCCGATCGCTATCCGCACGAGCTCTCCGGCGGCATGCGCCAGCGCGTGGCCATCGCCCGGGCGCTGATTCACGACGCGCCGCTGCTGCTGATGGACGAGCCCTTCGGCGCGCTCGATGCGCTGACGCGCGAACAGATGCGCCTCGACCTCGAGGCGTTGTGGCTTGCTTCGCGGAAAACAGTGCTGTTCATCACTCACTCAATCGACGAAGCGGTGCTTTTGGCCGACCGCGTGGTCGTGATGTCGCCGCGTCCGGGCACGATCGAAAAAATCATGGACATCGGGATGGCGCGCCCGCGCGGCCTCGCGGCCCGGCGCCTGCCTGAATTTGTCGAGGCCACCGAGCACATCACCAACATCTTCCTGGCGCGCGGGGTCCTGCATGGCGCCGCCGTTACCCTGCCTCCCGGAGTACCGACATGAACCCATTTGTGCTTGAAGGAATCGTCGCCGCGCCCGTGCTCCCGATGCTGCCGGATGCCAGCATCGACTGGACGTCGCTGCGCTCGTACATCCGGTGGATTGCCGCGCAGCGGCCCACGGCCATCGCGATGAACATGGATGCCAGCGAGGGCCCCGCGCTGGATCCCGACGAGCAACTGGAGGTGCTGCGCGTCTGCAGGGACGTGATCGCCGGCGCAGTGCCGCTGGTGTCGGGCCTGATCAGCGGCTCGACGCGCGGTGCCGTCCGCTGGGGCTGCGCTTTGAAGGCCGCGGGCGCCGAAGCGTTGGCGGTATTCCCGCCCTTCCCCACGTTCCTGGGCAACCCGGTGCCCACCGAAATGATCTACGCGTACCACAAGGCCATTGCCGACGGCGTTGACCTGCCGTTGATCGCCTTCCAGTTTCCGAAGGCCTTCGGTCCCGATTTTCCACCGGACACACTGGCGAAGCTCGCCAGCATTCCGCAGATCATCGGCCTCAAGGAAGCGTCGTTCGATACGCCCAAGACTGTCGAGACGATCGCGACGGCGCGCACGCTGCCGCGCAAGCTCGGGATCATGACGGGCAGCGACACGTTCATCTGCGAAGCCATGGTGATGGGGTGCGACGGCGCG
>JANMCS010000451.1:0-4008 GCA_031361405.1 Betaproteobacteria bacterium | reverse complement strand
CTCGTGGCGCCGCGCGGGGCCGGAGGTGTGGGCCGGCGTCGCGCTCGAAACCTTGGCACGCATCAACAAGGCCAGCTTCGCGATGGCCAACGCCGTGATGCATACGACCGGGCAGGCCTTCATGATGGCCTTCCAGGCCGGGGGGCCGCACGCGCAGGATCGCGGGCTGGAAGCGGTGGCCTATGCATGGCAGGAGTTGCGCCGCGTGCCGGCGTCGGCGGTGTGGGAAAAGCCGCAGGGAAAGAATGAGCCAATCCGCATGGAGAAGCAGTTCAAGGTCGTGCCGCGCGGCGTCGCGCTGGTCATCGGCTGCTGCACGTTCCCGACGTGGAACGGCTATCCGGGCCTCTTCGCCAGCCTGGCCACCGGGAATGCCGTCGTGGTCAAGCCGCATCCGGCAGCAATCCTGCCGCTGGCGATGACGGTGAAGATCGCGCGGCAGGTGCTGCTCGAGGCCGGCTTCGATCCCAATGTGGTCACGCTGTTCGCGCATGAGGCCGGCGACGACACGGCGCAGCGGCTGGCGCTGCGGCCCGAAGTGCGCATCATCGATTTCACCGGCAGCACCGCGAACGGGCGGTGGCTGGAAGAACACGCGCGGCAGGCGCAGGTCTACACCGAGAAGGCGGGCGTGAACCAGGTGATCGTCGACAGCGTGGCCGACATCAAGGCGGTGGCGCGCAACATCGCGTTTTCGCTGGCGCTCTACAGCGGCCAGATGTGCACGGCGCCGCAGAATATCTACGTGCCGCGCGGCGGCATCGACACCGCCGAAGGCCCACTCGGTTTCGATGCCGTGGCCGCCGCGATTGCCGACGCGGTGCAGAAGCTTGTCGGCGATCCCGCGCGCGCCGTCGAAATTCTCGGCGCCATCCAGAACGAGGGCGTGTTGCGGCGGCTGGAAGCGGCGCGCGGGTTGGGCACGGTATTGCTCGACACCCAGGCCCTCGCGCATCCCGCGTTTCCCAATGCGCCCGTCAGGACGCCGTTGCTGGTCAAGCTCGACATCGCCGACCGGGCGATCTATCTCAACGTATGGTTCGGCCCGATCGCCTTCGTGATTGCGACGGACTCGACGGTGCAAAGCCTTGCCGTGGCGCGCGATGCGGTGCGTGGCCATGGCGCGTTGACGCTGTCGGTCTACTCGACGCGCGACGACGTGATCGCGCAGGCGGTGGAGGTGGCCGAGGATGTCGGCGTGGCGTTGTCGATCAATCTCACCGGCGCGGTGTTCGTCAACCAGTCGGCCGCGTTCTCGGACTATCATGGCACCGGCGCCAATCCGGCCGCCAACGCAGCGCTGACCGACTCGGCCTACGTGGCCAACCGGTTCCGCGTGGTCCAGCATCGATTCCATCTCGCCAGCGCGTTGCCATGACCACCCCCACCATCCTGTTCGAGCGCGCCGGCGGCATCGCCCGCATCACGCTCAACCGTCCTGACCGCCTCAACAGTTTCAACACGGCAATGCACGCGGAACTGCGCGAGGCGTTGGCCCAGGTCAAGGCGGACACCACGTTGCGCGTGCTGCTACTCACGGGTGCGGGCCGTGGCTTCTGCGCCGGGCAGGACCTCGGTGACCGCGCGGTGGCTCCGGGCGATGCACCGGTGGACCTGGGCGCCTCGATCGAGATGAACTATCGACCGCTGGTGCTGGCGCTGCGCGAATTGCCGTTGCCGGTGGTGTGCATGGTCAATGGCGTGGCGGCCGGGGCGGGCGCCAACATTGCGCTGGCCTGCGACATCGTCATCGCCGCCAAATCGGCCAGCTTCATCCAGGCGTTCTGCAAGATCGGCCTGATCCCCGATTCGGGGGGCACCTATTTCCTGCCGCGACTTGTCGGCTCGGCGCGCGCGATGGGTCTCGCGTTGCTGGGCGACAAACTTCCTGCGACCACGGCAGCGGAGTGGGGCCTCATCTGGCAGTGCGTCGACGATGCGGAGTTGAAGCCTGCGGTCGAGTTCCTGCTGGCGAATCTCGCGCAGGCGCCCACCCGCGGCCTTGCCGCGACCAAACGCGCGCTGCAAGTCTCCGCGGCGTCCACGTTGCACGCGCAGCTCGATCTCGAGCGTGACCTGCAGCGCGAGCTCGGCTACTCGACGGACTATCGCGAAGGCGTGGCCGCATTCGGCGCCAAGCGGCCGCCCGCATTCACCGGCAACTGATCCAGCACACGCCCACTGGCATGAGCGCAAAAACCAGCACAACCACGGCGAGCGCGTTGCCGCCCGGGGTGGAAGTCGGCGTGATCGGCGCCGGCGCGATGGGCGCCGGCATCGCGCAGATCGCGGCGCAGGCGGGGCACCGCGTGCATCTTTTCGACACGCGCATGGGCGCTGCCGATGCGGCGCAGGCGCAGATTGCGGCAACGTTCAAGACGCTGGCGGACAAAGGCAAGCTGCCGGCGGCCGACGCCGCGGCCGCTGCGGCGCGCGTGATCGCCGTGCATGCGCTGGGTGACTTCGTCAGCGCGAGGCTTGTGGTGGAAGCCATCGTGGAAGACCTTGCGATCAAGCGGCAACTGCTGCGCGATCTTGAGGGTATCGTCGCCGCCGATGCGATCCTTGCAACCAATACATCGTCGTTCTCGATCACCGCGCTGGCGGCCGGGATGCAGTATCCGGGGCGCGTGGTCGGCATGCATTTCTTCAATCCGGCGCCGCTGATGCCGTTGGTCGAAGTCGTGTCGGGCCTCGCCACCGATGCCGGCGTGGCCGCCAGCACGCACGCCACCGCGGCGGCGTGGGGCAAGCTGCCCGTGCACGCGCAGTCCACGCCGGGTTTCATCGTCAATCGCTGCGCGCGACCGTACTACGGCGAGGCGCTGCGCCTGCTTGCCGAGCGTGCCGCGGATGCCGCCACCCTCGACGCCGTGATGCGGGAGGCAGGCGGCTTTCGCATGGGGCCGTTCGAACTGATGGACCTCGTCGGACTCGATATCAATTTCGCGGTCACCAGCAGCGTCTGGGAGGCGTACTTCCACGACCCGCGCTTCACGCCCTCGGTGCTGCAGCGGGAAATGGTGGCGGCGGGCTACCTCGGCCGCAAGTCGGGACAGGGCTTCTTCAGCTACGCCCCGGGCGCCAGCCGACCCGACGCGCAAACCGAGTTGCCGCAGCTGCGGCCGACATCGATTCGCGCGGCCGGTGACGGCGCGATGGCCGGTGCCATGCGCGACCGTCTTGCGGCCTCCGGCTTCAATGTCGTGCAGATGCCGGTCGACGCGGCCGTGGCCGATGCCTACTTCGATGTCGACGGCACGTTGCTCGTCCCCAGCGACGGGCGTACCGCCACGATGGTAGCCGCAGCATGCGCGCGGCCCGATGTCGTCGTGTTCGACCTGGCGCTCGACTATCGCAATTGCACGCGCCTGGCCGTGGCCGTCGCTGATACGTGCAGCGCTGCCGCTGCCGCGGCCGCGATCGGTGCATTGCAGGCGAGCGGCATGGCGGTGACGCGCGTCGACGACGTCGCGGGCCTCGTCGTGTTGCGCACGGTGGCGATGCTGGCCAACGAGGCGGCCGACGCGGTCACGCAGGGCATCGCCGCGCCGGCCGACGTGGACCTCGCCATGCGCAAGGGCGTCAACTATCCGAAGGGACCGCTGGAGTGGGCGGACGCCATCGGCCTCAAACGCGTACGGGCCGTGCTGCATCATCTGGCCACGCACTACGGCGAGGATCGGTATCGCGCGTCGCCGCTGCTCACGCGCCGCTGTGCCACCGGGGGCACCCTTGGCCAATGAGCAGGATGCGGTGCCGCCGCCGTTGACGCCTGAGCAAGCGCAGGCGCTGGCCGAGCGCGTGGCGCGCGGGATGTTCGAGCGCGATCGCGCGTCGCAGGCACTGGGCATGCATATCGTGCGGGTGGCGCCGGGCTTTGCCGAATTGACGATGCATGTTCGCGGCGACATGGTCAACGGCCACGCGATCTGTCATGGCGGCCTCGTGTTCACGCTGGCCGACAGTGCGTTTGCATTTGCCTGCAACAGCTACAACCTCAATGCG
>JANMCS010000406.1:0-7103 GCA_031361405.1 Betaproteobacteria bacterium | reverse complement strand
GCCGGCCAGGGCCTGATCGGCACCGCGCCTGCGCTCGCCGTGATGCTGGGTGCCGACGTCGGCACGGCCGTGGTCACGCTGGTGCTGTCCTTCGACCTGGCGTGGCTGGCCCCGCTGCTGATCTTCGTCGGCGTGACGATGTTTCTGGCGCGGCAAACGACCGCGGTCGGCCGCTTCGGCCAGGTCCTGATCGGGTTGGGCCTCATCCTCTTCGCGCTGCAGTGGATCAGTCTCGCCGCCAAGCCGTTCGTGCAGGCCGCCGGGGTCAAGGTGATCTTTGCCTCGATGACCGGCGATGTGCTGCTCGACATCCTGGTGGCCGCGTTCTTCACCATCCTCTGCTATTCGAGCCTCGCTGTCGTGTTGCTGGTGGCCACGCTGGCGTCGCTCGGCGTGATCGCGTCGCCGGTGGCGCTGGGGTTGGTGCTCGGCGCCAATCTGGGCAGCGGCCTTCTGGGCATGCTGTCGACGCTGCGCTCCCCCCCCGAGGCCCGCCGCGTCACGCTCGGCAATTTCGTGTTCAAGCTCTGCGGCTGCGTGCTGGCGATTCCGTTCCTGGGCCTGCTCGACGGCCTGATCGATCAGCTGGCGCTGGACCCCGCCCGCGAGGTCGTGCTGTTTCACCTGGGCTTCAACATCACCCTGGCGCTGCTGTTCATCTTCTGGACCGAGAAGATCGCCCGTTTTGCCGAGCGCCTGCTGCCTGACAAATCGGTGGCCCACGATCCGGCGCGGCCCCGCCACCTCGATGTATCCGCGCTGGCGACGCCCGCGCTCGCCATCGCCAATGCCGCACGCGAGGCCATCCGCATCGGCGACACCATCGAGGACATGTTGAACGGCATGCTCGTGGTGCTGAAGAACAACGATCGCGCGCTGGCTGCGCGGCTGCGGCAGAAGGACGATGTCGTCGACGCGCTGTATACGGCGGTCAAGCTCTACCTCACGCAGATTTCACGCGAGGCGCTGGACGAACAGGAAGGCCGGCGCTGGACCGACATCGTCTCGTTCACGATCAATCTCGAGCAGGTCGGCGACATCATCGAGCGGGTGCTGACCGACATCGAGGAGAAGAAGATCGAGAAGCGCCGCAATTTCTCGGAAGCCGGCATGGCCGAGATCTGCGACCTGCATGCGCGCCTCGTCGCCAACCTGCGCCTGGCCATGACCGTGTTCCTGCACAGCGACTTGAAGAGTGCGCAACGGCTGCTGGAACAGAAGGTACTGTTCCGCGACCTGGAGCGTGCCTATGCCCACTCGCACCTGGCGCGCCTGTCCGGCAACACGCTGGAGAGCATCGAGACGTCATCGCTGCATCTCGACTTGATCTCCGACCTGAAGCGCATCAATTCGCACCTATGCTCGATCGCCTACCCCATCCTCGAGGAAGCCGGCGTGCTGGCGCATACACGGTTGAAGGAGTCCACGCCGCCGCCCGACGACGATCCGACGCTGGGCACCACCCCCGCGCCACGCAGCCAATGGTCGAAGCGCAAGCCGCGCCCGGCCTGACCTGCCCGCCCCACCTTGGAGCTTTCACTGGATGTCACGCTCGCGGTGCTGGCCGCGGGGTTGATGCACGCCACCTGGAATGCGCTGGTCAAGTCCTCCGACGGCGGCGACCCGCTGCTCGACACCGCCACCATCGTCGCCGGCTCCACGTTCTTTGCGCTGGTCGCGTTGCCGCTGGTACCGCTGCCGGGCGCCGGCGCCTGGCCCATTCTGGCGGTGTCGGTGTGCATCCATTTCGCCTACTACCTGACGCTGGCGCAGGCCTACCGCACCGGCGACTTGTCGTTTGCCTATCCGCTGATGCGTGGCACCGCGCCGCTGCTGGTGACGATACTGGGCGCGGTGTTCCTGCGCGAGTTGCCGGCGCTGCAGATCATCGGCGGAATCGTGTTGATCAGCGCGGGCATCGTCGGCATCGCGTTTGCCGCGCGGCATCATCACCCGCGCGCGGCCGTTGCGTGGGCACTGGCCAACGCCGGCATCATCGCGGTCTATACGCTCATTGACGGCGCCGGCGCCCGCGCCTCGGGCGATGCGCTGGCCTACGTCGCCTGGATGACGTTCGTGGAGGGCGTCCTGTTCCTGACCTGGCTCGTCGCCCGGCAGCGCGCGGCCGCGGTCCGCTATGTGGCGCTGCGTTGGCGCCGCGGGATGGTCGGCGGCTTCTTCAGCGTGGCCGCCTACGCCATCGTGTTGTGGGCGATGACCCGGGCACCGGTGGCCGCGGTCTCGGCCCTACGCGAGACGTCGGTGTTGTTCGCCGCAATCATCGGCGCCGTGGTGCTGAAGGAACGGTTCGGCTACGCTCGCATCATCGGCACGCTGCTGGTCGTGGCCGGCGTGGTGGCCATCAAGCTCTGATACTGCCGCTATTTCAATTTCAGGTTTCCCGTCGCCCATGAATAAACTTCCCACCCAGGCGGCCGTGGTGATCGTCGGCGGCGGCATCGCCGGCGCGTCCACGGCCTATCACCTTGCCAAGTTCGGCGTCACCGACGTCCTGCTGCTTGAACAAGGAACGCTGACGTGTGGCACCACCTGGCACGCCGCGGGCCTGGTCGGCCAGACGCGCGCCACGCGCAACGCGACACGCATGAGTCAATACGGCATCGAGCTTTACACGTCGCTGGAAGCAGAGACGGGGCTCGCCACCGGATGGAAGGCCTGCGGCAGCCTCAATGTGGCCAAAACCCCCGAGCGCCTGCAGTCGATGCGCCGCCAGATGGCGCGCGCGAAGAGCTTCGGCATCGACTTCGAATTCGTGTCACCGGCGGAAGCTGGCCGGATGGCGCCGATACTGCGCACCGACGACCTCGCGGGCGCGGTCCACATTCCGGGCGACGGCAAGGTCAATCCCACCGACCTCACGCAATCGCTGGCCAAGGGCGCGCGGATGCGCGGCGCACGCATCGTCGAGCACGTCAAGGTCACGGCGGTGGAGACCGCCGGCGGGCGCGTGGTTGCGGTCCGCTGGAAGACTGCGGACGGCGAAGGCCGCATCGCATGCGCCACGCTGGTCAACTGCGCCGGCCAATGGGCGCGCGAATTCGGCGCCCGCACCGGCGTCACCGTGCCACTCTATGCCGCCGAACATTTCTACATCGTCACCAGGCCCATTCCCGGCGTCACGCCGGCGCTGCCGGTCATTCGCGATCCCGACGGCTTCATCTACTACAAGGAGGAAGTCGGGGGCCTGGTGATGGGCGGGTTCGAGCCCGCGGCCAAGCCGTGGAACGTGGCGCCTATACCCGAACCCTTCGAATTCCAGTTGCTGGGCGAGGACTGGGACCAGTTCGAACCGTTGATGACCAATGCCATCCACCGCACGCCATGCCTTGAAACCGCGCAGATCAAGATGCTGCTGAACGGGCCGGAGAGCTTCACGCCGGATGGCAATTTCATCCTGGGCGAGGCGCCGGAAGTGCGCGGCTATTTCGTCTGCGCCGGCTTCAACTCCGCGGGCATCGCCAATTCCGGTGGGGCCGGACGCTTGATCGCGGAATGGATCGTCGGCGGCGAGGCGCCGCTCGACCTGTGGGACGTCGACATCCGGCGCTTCGCACCCTTCCATGCCAATCGGCGCCATCTTGCCGACCGCACGGTCGAATCGCTCGGCCTGCACTACGCCATGCGGTGGCCCCGCGAGGAACTGACCACCGTACGGCCGCTGCGGCGCTCGCCGCTTTACGACCGGCTGCGCGCGGCGGGCGCCGTATTCGGCAGCAAGCTCAACTGGGAGCGCGCCAACTATTTCCTGCCCGCGGGCGCCAGCGTGCCGCCGCCCACGCTCGACACACCGGGCTGGCTGCCGTGGGTGCTGGACGAGCAGCGCGCATGTCGCGAAGACGTGGTGGTGTTCGACCAGACCTCGTTTGCCAAATTCATCATGAAGGGGCGCGATGCGCTGGCCGTGCTGGAACGCGCGTGTGCCAACGCCATCGACGTGCCGATCGGCAAGATGATCTACACGGCGATGCTCAACCGTCGTGGCGGCTTCGAAAGCGACCTGACGATCACCCGGCTGGCCCAGGACACGTTCTTCATCCTGACGGGCTCGGGGCAATCGACCCGCGACGCCGCGTGGATCGAGCGCGGCATACGACCGGACGAAAACGCGGTGCTGGTCGATGTGACCAGCGGCTATTGCGTGCTGTCGCTGATGGGACCCAAGGCCGAGGCGCTGCTCGGCACACTGTCGCCGGCCGACCTGTCGCGCACCGGATTGCCGTTCGGCATGACGGCCGACATCGATATCGGCCACACGCGCGTGCGCGCGGCGCGGATGAGCTATGTCGGCGGTCCCGGCTATGAAATCGTCGTGACCACCGACCAGTGCCTGACGCTGTACGACGCGATGCGTGACGCAGGTCCGGCCTTCGGCCTGCGCGACGCCGGCTACTACACGATCGACGCGCTGCGCATCGAAGCGGGACGGCGCGCCTTCGGCCCGGAATTGTCGCCCGACGAATCGCCATGGGAAGCGGGCCTCGACTACGCCGTCAAGCTCGACAAGCCGGTGGTCTTTGTCGGGCGTGACGCGCTGCTGCGCCAACGCGAGGCCGGCGTGCGCAAGCGCCTCCTGCAGTTCACCTTCGACGACGCGGCGGCCTTTCCGTGGGGCGGCGAGCCGATCCTGATGGATGGCCGGATGGTCGGCGAAATCACGTCGGCGGGCTACAGCCGGAAACATGGTCGCGCCGTGGCCATGGGCTACGCGCGCAGCGTGGCCGATGGACCACCGTTGACGGACGAGGCCATTCTGCACGCGCGCTATGCGGTGGACATCGCCGGCGTCGTGTTTGCCGTCACCCCGCACTTGCAGTTACGCTGACATCTTCGTGCTGCCACCTGCCGTGCTCGCCTAGGTCCTGTTCTACATGCCCAATCGCCTTCCTGCTGCACCGCCGCGACGCGGCCGCCTTCCGCTCAAGGCCGTGACGGCCACCGGCCAGGTGCAAAGCCTGATGCGCGGCCTGTCGCTGCTCGAGGCGCTGGCCACTGCCGAGAGCGGCCTGTCGCTCACCGACCTCGCGCGCAAGGTCGAGCTGGCACCGTCGACCGCGCATCGCTTGCTGGCCACGCTGGAGAAGATGGGCTATGTGTACCAGGGCGGCGACCTCGCGCGCTGGTACGTCGGGGTGCATGCATTCACCGTCGGCTCGAGCTTTCTGGCCAATCGTGATTTCGTCGCGCAGAGTCACCCCTACCTGCGGCGCTTGATGGAGCAATCCGGCGAGACCGCCAATCTCGGCATCCTCGACGGCACCGAGGCCGTGTTCATCGATCAGGTGCAATGCCGCGAAACGATGCGCACGATCGTGAAGCTGGGCAGCCGCGTGCCGTTGCACGCATCGGGCGTGGGCAAGGCGATCTTCGCCGCGCTACCCGACGAGCAGATCGATGCCATCGTGAAAGTGAAGGGCCTGCCGCGCATCACTGCCAACACGATCACCTCACCCGAGATCATGTGGGCCAGCATTCGCGTGATCCGGCAGCGCGGCTATTCCTTCGACGATGAAGAGCACCTTCCGGGTACCCGCTGCGTGGCGGCACCCATTTACGACGAGCACGCGGAAACGCTCGGCGCGCTGTCGCTGGCCGGACCGCTGTCGCGGTTGCCGGATGATCGCATCAAGCAGCTGGGGCCGCTGGTGGCACACACGGCGGAGGAACTGACGCGCCGCCTCGGCGGACACTCGCCCCATGGACGCTGATTCCGCGCCACTGTTACTGGTCCCGGGCGCGCTGTCACTGGCGGCGTTGCGGTGCATCCATCGCGGTGGCGTCACGCTGGCCCTCGATGCAGCGGCCGATGCCGCGATCCTGCGCAGCGCCGCCGTCGTGCGCCGTGCCGCCGCGGGCAGCGCGCCGGTCTATGGTGTGAATACCGGCTTCGGCAAATTGGCCAGCACCCGCATTGCAGCCGGCGACCTCGCCACGCTGCAACGCAATCTCATCCGCTCGCACGCGGTGGGCGTGGGCACGCCCCTGCCGGCCCGCGTGGTGCGCCTGCTGCTGGCCACCAAGGCAGCCAGTCTCGCGCGCGGGTTTTCCGGCGTGCGCCCGGTCATCGTCCACACGTTGCTCGCCGCGTTCAACGCCGGCATCGTGCCGTGGATTCCCGCGCAGGGTTCGGTGGGTGCCTCGGGCGACCTGGCGCCCCTGGCGCACCTGACACTCGCCCTGTGTGGCGAAGGCGAGGTCGTGGTCGACGGCCGACGCTGCTCCGCGCTACCGGTGCTGCAGGCGGTCGGCATCGCGCCGCTCGTACTCGAGGCGAAGGAAGGTCTGGCGCTGATCAACGGCACGCAGGTGTCGACGGCACTCGCGCTCGACGCGCTGTTGCGGTTTGAATCGGTGTTGGCGTCGGCCGTGGTGATCGGCGCGATGACGGTGGATGCGGCGCGTGGGAGCGATGCGCCTTTCGACCCGCGCATCCACGCGCTGCGCGGCCAGCCGGGACAGATTGCGGCCGCGGGCGCGTACCGCGCGTTGCTCGCAGGCAGCGCAATCCGGCGCTCGCACCTGGTGGACGACGACCGCGTGCAGGATCCCTATTCGTTGCGTTGCCAGCCGCAGGTGATGGGCGCGTGTCTCGACCAGCTGCGCCACGCCGCGGCAGTGCTGCTGCGCGAAGCCAATGCGGTGACCGACAACCCGCTGGTGTTCGCGGGCGTCGCTGATGCCGACGGCGAAGTGCTGTCCGGCGGCAACTTCCACGCCGAGCCGGTGGCGCTGGTGGCCGACGCGATGGCCGTGGCCATCGCCGAAGTGGGTGCCATCGCCGAACGCCGCATCGCGATGCTGATCGACAGCAGCGTGTCGCGGCTGCCCCCGTTCCTGTGCGCCGACCCCGGGCTCAACTCAGGTTTCATGATCGCGCATGTGACGGCGGCGGCGCTCGCGTCGGAGAACAAGTCGCTCGCGCATCCGGCCAGCGTGGACAGCCTGCCGACGTCCGCGAACCAGGAAGATCATGTGTCGATGGCAACGTTTGCGGCGCGGCGCCTCGCCGCGATGATCGACAACACGTCGCATATCCTCGGCATCGAGTTGCTCGCCGCGGCGCAGGGAATCGATTTCCTGCGTCC
>JANMCS010000384.1:0-1316 GCA_031361405.1 Betaproteobacteria bacterium | reverse complement strand
CCGGCTTCTTCGGCCAGAAGATCGGCGACTTTCTCGAGTGGGTCTACAACGTCTTCACCTCGATTCCCGACATCCTGCTGATCTTCGCCTTCGCCGCCGTCTTCGGCCGCGGCATCGGCACGGTGGTGCTTATCCTGGGCCTCACCGGATGGACCGGTGTGTACCGCCAGGTGCGCGCCGAGTTCATCAAACACGCCGGCCGCGAGTACGTGCGTGCCGCCGAGGCCATCGGCGCCAGCCCGGGTTCGCGCATGTTCCGCCACATCCTGCCCAACGTAAGCCATGTGATCCTGGTGCGTATGTCGCTGTTGATCGTGGGCTTCATCAAGGCCGAGGTGATCCTGTCGTACCTCGGCCTGGGCGTGCCGGTGGATCAGGTGAGCTGGGGCACGATGCTGGCCGAAGCGCAGAGCGAGCTGATCCTGGGCTACTGGTGGCAACTCGTCTCCGCCACCGTGTTCATGGCCACGTTCGTGACCGCGTTTTCGCTGATGGCCGATGCGGTGCGCGATGCGCTCGATCCCAAGCTGCGAGGGCTCGAGTGATGTTGCTGAGCATCCAGAATCTGAACGTGGCCTTCCGCATGGGCGAAGGCGGGCGAGCGCAGGCGGTGGGCCGCGACCAGATCGGCGTCACCTTCGACATCCCCGAAAACACCACGGTGGCGCTGGTGGGCGAATCGGGCTCGGGCAAGAGTGTCACCGCGATGTCGATCCTCAATCTGCTGCCGGACAACGCCGAACGCAGCGGCGCCATCCTGTACCGCGGGCGAGACCTGCTGAAGGCCTCGTTGCCCGATCTGCAGGCCCTGCGCGGCCGCGAGATCGCTTGTGTTTTCCAGGATCCGATGAGCTCGCTCAATCCGGTGTTCACCGTGGGCCAGCAGGTGAGCGAGCCGCTGATCCGCCATCTCGGCATGAGCCGGCGAGAGGCGATGAAAAAGGCCGAGAGCCTGCTCACCGAGGTGGGCCTGCCGGAGCCCAAGCGGCGGCTCGGCGCGTATCCGCATGAGCTCTCCGGCGGCCAGCAGCAGCGCGTGATGATCGCGATGGCATTGGCCTGCGAGCCCAAGCTGCTGATCGCCGACGAGCCCACCACCGCGCTCGATGTGACGGTGCAGCGACAGATCCTGGAGCTGCTCGCGGGGCTGAAGGCCCGCCACGGCATGAGCCTGCTGTTCATCAGCCACGATCTCGGCGTGGTGGGCGAGATCGCCGACCAGGTGGTGGTGATGCGCAACGGCCAGGTGCGCGAGTCGGGCCCGGTGGCGCAGATCTTCGCCGCCCCCCGGGATGCCTATACCCAGGCGCTGCTCG
>JANMCS010000172.1:0-1996 GCA_031361405.1 Betaproteobacteria bacterium | reverse complement strand
TTCTTGACCTTCTTGCGGGCGCGCGCCGCGGTAGCCTTCTGGGACGGTTGCTGTGCCATCGTCGTATTTCCTCAAACCTTCAAATTTATCCGGGCCGAAAAGCCAGGCGCCTTACTTGGTCACGCCCTTGGCGAGCGCGACGGTGCGGCCCTTCTTCGGACCCTTGCGGGTACGGGCATTGGTGCGGGTGCGCTGGCCGCGGACCGGCAGGCCCTTGCGGTGACGCGAGCCGCGGTAGCAGCCAAGATCCATCAGCCGCTTGATGCTCATCGTGTTCTCGCGCCGGAGGTCGCCCTCGACGGTGAACTTGCCGACCTGCTCGCGGATCTTGTCCATCTCGCTGTCGGACAGGTCCTTGACCTTGGTCGCCGGCGTGATGCCGGTGACCGCGCAGATCTTCTTCGCGCGGGTGGGGCCGATGCCGTAGATCGCCTGGAGGGCGATCACGGTGTGCTGGTGATTCGGGATATTGACGCCTGCAATACGGGCCATGTTCTTTAACCTGTCCTAGTCTGGTGGTGACGTGCCGACATCAACCCTGGCGCTGCTTATGGCGCGGGTCGGTACAGATCACGCGCACAACACCGTTGCGCCGAATGATCTTGCAGTTGCGGCAGATCTTCTTTACCGAAGCCAATACTTTCATCATTCACTCCGTTCGCTATTTCGCGCGGAAGGTTATCCGCGCCCGGGACAGGTCATACGGGGAAACTTCCACCGTCACCTTGTCGCCCGGCAAAATCTTGATGTAATGCATCCGCATCTTCCCCGAGATATGCCCCAGCACCACATGCCCGTTTTCGAGCTTCACGCGGAACGTGGCATTGGGCAGCATCTCGACGACTTCGCCCTGCATTTGAATCGTGTCTTCTTTCGCCATCAGCGCGTCGGCAGTCCGCCCTTGAAGTTGGCCTTCTTGAGAAGGCTTTCATACTGCTGCGACATGAGGTACGCCTGCACCTGGGTCATGAAGTCCATCGTAACGACCACGATGATCAGCAGCGACGTTCCACCGAAATAGAACGGCACGTTTTTCCACGCAATCAGAAAGTTCGGGATGAAGCACACGATGACCAGGTAGATGGACCCGAGCAGCGTGAGCCGCAGCGTGATCTTCTCCAGGTACTTCGCCGTCTGATCGCCCGGGCGGTAGCCTGGAATGAACGCACCGCCCTTCTTCAGGTTTTCTGCCGTTTCCTTCGGGTTGTACTGCAACGCCGTGTAGAAAAAGCAGAAGAAAATGATGGCACCCGCGTACAGCAGCTCATGCACCGGCTGCCCCGGTCCCAGCGTGGCCGCGAGGTCGCGCAGCCAGATCATGCTGTCGCCCTGGCCGAACCATTGCGCCAGCGTGGCCGGGAACAGGATGATCGACGACGCGAAGATCGGCGGAATCACGCCGGCCATGTTCAATTTCAGCGGCAGGAACGAGCTCTGCCCCTGGTACACCTTGTTGCCGACCTGGCGCTTCGCGTAATTGACCAGGATCTTGCGCACCGCGCGCTCGACGAACACCACGAAGGCCGTGACGCCGATCACCAGCGCGCCGATGCCAAGCACCAGCGGGATGGAGTAGGCACCGGTGCGGGCCTGCTCGAGCGTCAACCCGATCGCATTGGGCAGGCCGGCGGCGATGCCCGCGAAAATCAGCAGCGAAATGCCATTGCCGAGGCCCCGCTCGGTGATCTGCTCGCCCAGCCACATCAGGAACATCGTGCCCGTGACCAGCGTGACCATCGACACCACGCGGAACATCGGGCCCGGATCGAGCACGAGGCCGGCTTGGGACTCGAGCGCCACCGAGATGCCCAGCGCCTGGAACAGCGCGAGGCCCAGCGTGGCATAGCGGGTGTACTGCGTGATCTTGCGGCGGCCGGCTTCGCCTTCCTTCTTGATCGCTTCGAGCGCCGGCACGACGACCGTGCACAGCTGCATGATGATCGATGCCGAGATGTACGGCATGATGCCCAGCGCGAAAATCGAGAAGCGCGATAGC
>JANMCS010000295.1:0-7253 GCA_031361405.1 Betaproteobacteria bacterium | reverse complement strand
TGCGCCCGCTGATCGGCAATCGCGTCTACGGCTGCGATGATTGCCAGCTGGCGTGTCCGTGGAACCGCTTTGCGCAGGCCGCAGCCGCCAACGATTTCAAGATCGTGCGCCATGGCCTCGATCGCGCGACGCTGATCGAATTGTTCGGCTGGAGCGCGGCCGATTTCGAGACCCGGATGGCCGGCAGCGCGATTCGCCGTATCGGCTTTGAATGCTGGTCGCGCAACCTCGCGGTCGGCCTCGGCAACGCGCCGCACTCGGCCGCGGCGTTGGCTGCGCTGGAGCGACGCGCCGACGATCCGTCGGCGCTGGTACGCGAGCACGTGGCCTGGGCCATCGCGCGCCAACGGGCCGCGGCGTAAGGCCGGACCGCGTTCAGGTGCCCCTGCCGGTCGGCGCCCACGCCTTGAGGAAGGCGATGATTTTCGCGCGGTCGTAGTCCTTCCCCGACTCGAGCGGACCGGTGTCCTGCGAATGCAGCAGCTTGCCGTCGCCGTCGAGCACGAAGAGATGCGGGTAGCCCTCGATCTTCGGCCAGCGCGAAAGCAGCGCCTCGTTCCTGTTTTCCTTCGACCAGTTCACCTTCACCCACACGTAGTTCGCGTCGCGCGCCGCCTGGATGTCGGCATGGGCCGCAACAAACCGATCGAGGATGTGGCACCACGAGCACCACTCGCCGCCGACGTCGACCAGCACGCGCTTGCCCTGGGCCTTGGCCTGTGCGGCGGCCGTCGTCACATCGGCGGCGGCATCGCGGGCAGGATCGAATTTGACGGGCAACGACTGCGCGGCGCTGCCGACGGCAATGGCGAGCAATGCGCTGGTCACGACCATACGGGCCACGGTATTCATCTTGGTCACCGGATCAGCTGGTTCATCGAGACGATGGGCAGCATGATCGCCAGCACCAGCACCAGCACGATCGCGCCCATCACCACAATCAGCGCCGGTTGCAGCAGCGCCGCAAGCCACGCGAGGCGCCGCTCGGCATCGCGCTCCAGTTCCTCGGCGGCCCGCGCCAGCAATGGCGCCAGCCGGCCACTCTGCTCGCCGCTGGCCACCAGATGCAGCAGCACTGGTGGAAAAACGTTCTGTTCGCGCAATGCGCGCGACAGCGCCACGCCCTCGCGCACCAGCGCGCTGGCCCGCCGCGCCGCCGCCGCCATCGGGATCGTCCGAACGACGTCGGCGGCCGCTTCGAGCGAACGCAGGAGCGGCGCGCCGCTGCCCACGAGAATCGACAGCGTACTCGCGAAGCGCGCCGCATCGAGGCTGCGCACGAGCCGGCCCACGACGGGCAGCCGCAACAGCGCTTTATCCCAGCGCTCGCGCAAGGCCGGCTGGCGGCGCGCCCACAGCAGTGCGATCACGGCCGCCACCGCCAGTACCACCCACATCCAGAATGTGGCGCGGAAAAATGCGCTGGTCGCGATCAATGCCTGCGTGAGCCACGGCAACGTCTGTCGGCTTTGCTGGTACACCGCGACGACCTGCGGCACGACATAGGCCAGCAGCACTGCAATCACGGCAAACGCGATCACGGTCACGACGGCCGGATAGATCAGCGCGAGAATCACCTTCTGCCGCAACGCTTCACGCGCCTCGAGATAATCGGCAAGGCTGGCCAGGACTTCCGGCAGCCGCCCTGTTTCCGAGCCCGCGCCGACCAGCCCGCGATACAGTGGCGAAAACGCGCGCGGATAGCGCGCCAGCGCCGCGGTCAACGCCTCGCCGGTGGTGACGTGCGCACGCAGCGAGGCGGCCAGCTTGGCGGCGCGAGGATCATCGGCCTGCTCGCCGACGGCCGCCAGCGCCTGGTCGAGCGGCAACCCGGATTGGGTCAGCGTGGCCAGTTGGCGCGTGGTCAATGCAAGGAGCGGTGCCGGGAGCCGCAACCAGCCCGAGCTGTCCGCGCGCGGCGCGGCCGCGGTCACCGCCGTCGGCGTAAGTCCCTGCGCGCGCAGTTGGTCGCGCGCGGCGCGCGGCGTATCGGCATCGACCACGCCCTGCCGCATCCGGCCCTGGTCGTCGACGGCTTCCCAGCGATAGGCGGCCAAGGTCATGGTGGTGCGCGTCACGCCTCGCGCGTGACGCGGAGCAATTCGGCGAGCGACGTGCTGCCCGCCGCCACGAGCCGCGCGCCGTCCTGCCGCAGGCTGCGCATCGCCGCAGCGGCGGCGGCCGCGCGTAATTCAAGTTCGCCGGTGCCGCCATGGACGATCCGACGAATAGTGTCGTCGACGACGAGCAGTTCGTAGATTCCGGTGCGGCCGCGAAACCCGCTGTGATGACACGCGTCGCATCCCGGCGCCGTGGTCAGCGCCTGTGTCGGCGGCAGGCCCAGCGTGGCCAGCAGCGTGGCTTCCGCCGCCGACGGTGCATGCGTGGTCTTGCACACCGGGCACAGCGTGCGCACCAGGCGCTGCGCCAGTACCCCGAGCAGGCTCGAGGCGAGCAGGTAGGGCTCGACCCCCATGTCCGCCAGCCGCGTGACCGCGCTCGATGCATCGTTGGTGTGCAGCGTGGCCAGCACCAGATGGCCGGTAAGCGAGGCCTGCACGGCGATCTGCGCGGTTTCGAGATCGCGGATCTCGCCGATCATGATGATGTCCGGATCCTGCCGCAGGATGGCCCGCAACGCGCGCGCGAAGTCGAGCTCGATCCGCGGATTGACCTGCGTCTGCGCCACGCCATCCAGCGCATATTCGATCGGATCCTCGACCGTCATCATGTTGACGGTGCCGCGCGGCAACCGCGACAGCGCGGCATAGAGCGTCGTGGTCTTGCCGGATCCGGTGGGTCCCGTCACCAGCACGATGCCATGCGGCTGCCGGATCAGCGTGTCGATCACGGCCAGCGTGCGCGGCTCCATCCCCAGCGCGGTGAGATCAAGCCGCGCGCTGTCGCGATCGAGCAGGCGCAGCACCACGCGCTCGCCCGCGCCGGTGGGCAACGTCGACATCCGCACGTCCACCTGCTTGTCGCCCAGCTTCAGCGCGATGCGACCGTCCTGCGGCAGGCGTTTCTCCGCAATGTCGAGGCCCGCCATGATCTTCAGGCGCGACACCAGCGCGGCGTGCAGCGCGCGCGGCGGCTCGATGATGTCGCGCAGCACGCCGTCGACACGAAAACGCACGACACTGCGCGACTCGAACGGCTCGAAGTGCAGGTCGGACGCACGTTCGCGCAGCGCCTGCAGCAGCAGCGCGTTGATCATCCGGATCACCGGCGCCTGCGTGCTGCCGTCGAGCAGGTCCTCCGTCACCGGCATGTCCTGCATCAACCGCGCGAGATCGGTCTCGCGGGCGAGGTCGGTGACCATCGTGGCGGTGGCCGCGGGCGCGCCCTGGTTGTACGCCTGCGCCAGTTCGCGCGCGAATTCATCCGCCGCGATCGTGCGCGCCACCAGCGGCCGCTGCAGCACACGCTTGACTTCGATCACACCGTCCGCCGTCGCATCGGGCCGCAGCAGGACCACGATCGCATCGCCGTCGAATGCCGACGGCAACACGCCATGCGTCTTCGCGAACGCGTAGGGAATCAGCGCGGCGAGCGCCGCGAACGTGGGCGGCAACGGCGGGCGGGCAGTCATCGCACGGGCAGGCGGCAGCGAACGCGTTACGGCGCGGTGGCTGGCGCCGGCGCGGGAACCGGCGCCACCGCAGGTTCTCGCGGGGGCGCCGTGATGCTGGGCAGGTTGCCCTCGGGCGTGCCGGGCATCAGCCCTTTGCCTGGCAGCGTCGGGATCGTCTGGTCCGGCCAGAAGAAGCGCTCCGGCGGCCGGCTCTTGTCCTGCTCGCCCATGATGTAGTCGTAGCGATCGGAGGTGAGCGCGCGTCCCTGCGCGTCATTACGCACGACGGTGGGCTTGAGAAAGATCATCAGGTTGACCTTCTGCCGCTTGCGCGCGTCGTAGCGGAAGAGGCCGCCGATCAACGGCAGTTCACCCAGCACCGGCACGCGATCCGAGCCATCCGAGAAACTGTCCTGGATCAGGCCGCCCAGCACCGCCACCTGCTGGTCGTCGACGATCACCGACGACTCCAGCGCGCGCTTGGACAGCACCAGTCCCGTCGTGGTGGTGAACGACTCGATGCGCGACACTTCCTGGTAGATCGAGAGGCGGATGGTGCCACCCTCGGTGATCTGCGGCTTCACCCGCAGCATCACGCCGATGTCGCGCCGGTCGACGGTCTGGAATGGCTGCGTCGTCGTCGAACCCGGCGTTGTGTACTGGCCCGTCACGATCGGCACGTTCTGCCCGACGATGATGCGCGCCTCCTCGTTGTCGAGCGTGAGGAGCGTCGGCGTGGACAGGATGTTGGCACCGGCATCCTGTTCGAGTGCACGGGCAAGGAAGCCGAGATTGGTGATGGTGCCAAGCCCCGGGATGCTGACCGTGCCGTTGAGCACGCCGAGGTTCAGGCCCTGTCCCAGCGCCCCCAGGTTGACCGACCCCGAGATGATGTTGTTGCCACTGTCGCGCGTGCCGAAATTGGTGCCGCCGAAGCCCTGCACATTGGACTTGTTGATTCCCTGCAGGATCTGCCACTGGATGCCGAACTCGGCCGCCCGGTCGGCCGCCACTTCGACGATCAGCGCCTCGACGAACACCTGCGCGCGCCGCACGTCGAGCTTGTCGATGATGGCGCGCAGGTTGTTGTAGAGAGGCTCCGGACCCATGATGATCAGCGCGTTGTTGGCGATGTCGGCCTGGATCGTCAGGCCACCGGGCAGCGCAGCGCCGCCGCCTGCACTGCCCCCCGCAAACGGGTTGGCCGTGGCGGGTGCGGCGGCCGCGTTCGCCGACGCACCCGAATTGGCATTGTTCGTACTCGCCGTACCCAGCTGGTTGCCGATGACCGACGGCGCCGAAGTTGGCGCGGTACCGGTATCGCTGCCGCCGGACAACAGCGCGCGCAGCGTCTGCGCCACGCGCCCCGCATCGGCGTTCTTTAGATACACGATGAACATGTTGCCGCCCGGGCGCCCGGGCGTGTCGAGCTGCTCGACCAGCGCCTTGGCACGCATGGCCCGTGCCGGATTCTCCGCGCGCAGCAGGATGCTGTTGGAGCGTGGATCGGCGACCACCGTCACGCGTTGCTGCGTATCGGCCGGCTGCCCGACCGCCACGCCCGCCTCGGCGCCGAGCAGGCGGTTCAGCAGCGGCACGAGATCGATGGCCGAGGCGTGCTTCAGCGTGACCACCAGCGGCTCACCTGCGGGCGGCTGGTCAAGCGACGCAATGATCTTCTCGATGCGGCGCAGGTTCTCCGCGTAGTCGGTGATGATCAGCGCGTTCGTGCCGGGGTAGGCAGCGATGGTGTTGCTTGGCGTGATCAGCGGGCGCAGCACATTCACCAATTGTTGCGCCGATTCGTAGCGCAGCGTCACGACCTGCGTGACCAGCCGATCGCCGCCCGCGCCAACCGCGCCGCGCCCGACGTCGGACCCGTGCATCTTGGCGTCGGACTCGAGCACAAGCTTGGTGACGCCGTTGCCCTCGACGGCCGCGACGCCTTGCATCCGCAGCGCCGACAACAGCGTGGGATAGACGAGGCTTTTCGGCACCGGCCGGGCGGAAATGATGTTGACCGTGCCCTTGATCTTGGGATCGACAATGAAATTGCGCCCGGTCATCTCGGCCACGGCCTTCACCACCGCCTCGATGTCGGCGTTGACGAAATTGAGGGTGACCGTATCGTCGGCCGCCACCACCGGCATCGCGATGGCAAGCGCGAGCAGGGCCGCACCCGTCAACCGGGCCAGCCAGGCCGGCAGGCTGCGCAGGATTTGTTGCAATCGACGGTGGGATGCCGTCAAGGCGAAGTGGGCGGCCATTGGCGGCGGCGGGAGGGGACTCGCCGCGGAAAAATGAAGCGAAGTCGATGATAGCATGGGCCTTCCGGCGTTTCCTGCCCATTGCCCGCTGCCTGCGGGCTGCTGTCCGTCCTGGCGCGCATGGTCGTCGCCGGCAGCCAGGCCGGATGAATCCGGAAGCGGGGTTGGACGCATCCAATGCCCGATACCCGCCGCTTCAGGAGAAAACATGCATGGCAATTTGTCCCTGACGTTCCGCCGACTCGTGCTGGGGGGCGCTTTCCTTGCGGCTTCGCTGGTCGCCCTGCTGCCGGACTTCCCCGCCGTGATCGCCGCCGGACCCCCGGACCCGCCGGCGACCACCGGTTCGCGCGCCGCGGCGGATGCCGCGCAAACCGCCGCCGAGTCAGCGCAAGAGGCGGCGCAGCATGCGCGCGAGGTGGCCCGCGAAGCGCGGGACAAGGCCCGGGAAGCGGCGGCGGTCGCCCGCGAATCGGCCCGGGACTATCGCCGCTCCAGCGTGGAAGATGCGCCCCGGATCGCCATTGACCGCAACGGCCCGCCAGGCGATCGCCGGCTGCGGATCGAGCTCCCGGGCACCACCGAGGAATTCCAGTCCTTCGACCAGTTCGTCGACAAGGCGCCCGAAATCGCGGTCGGCGTCGTGCTGATCGTGCTGATCGCCTTCCTCACGCCGATCATCATCATTATCCTGGTGATCTGGTACAAAGTGCGCAAGAACCGCATGGTCAACGAGACCCTGCTGAAGCTGGCGGAGAAAGGCGTCATGCCCACGCCCGAGGCGCTGCAGGCACTGGCGGCGGGCCGCGCGATGCCGTCGCTCAACGCGCTGTCCGCAGGCATGCCGCTGAACGAGCAGGCGCAGGTGTTGCGCCGTACCGTGGCATGGTCTGACCTCCGCCGCGGGGTCTTCCTGGGCATGTTCGGGTTGGCGCTCTGCGTGTATTCCGTGGCCCGCAGCGCATCGGCCAACTGGTTCGGCCTGGTGCTGTTGTTCGTCGGCATCGGCTACATCGTGCTCTGGTATTTCGAGGATCAGCAGGTCACCGCAGCACGCTCGTCTGCCGCGGCGCCCGCGTTTGTCCCGCCGCAGGATCCCGTCAATTGAGCCGGTCCTCGCCACGATCATGGACAAGCATCGCGTTCCCGGCCCCTCGCTGGTGCCGTCTGCGGCTCCTCGCCTGACGCATCGTCATGGCCGAGCCGTCGATTGCCGACGCGCAACTGATCGCGCGCGCACTGGTCACGGACGACCGGCACGCGTTCGCGGAATTGGTGAAGCGGCACCAGTCGAGCGTGCGCGCCTGCCTGCGCAAACTCACGGCCGGCCATCACGCGCTGGCCGACGACCTGGCGCAGGAAACGTTCATCCTCGCGTGGCGCAACCTGGCCTCGTTCCGGCAGGAGGCGCG